>JAZRSP010000451.1:0-1089 GCA_045651565.1 Victivallaceae bacterium
CAAATCTGCCTGATGGCAGTTCTTTTTATCAAGAAAAAGTGGGTTTCCTACTGCAAAAAAACAAAAAAAACGGAATTTAGAGTTTTGCGGCAAGCAAAACTATAAATTCCTATATCGGTCAAGGGCTGATGCCCTTGCGCAATGAGGGTATTAGGGAGAGGCAGCGTCAGGTTCCCCCTAAAAAAACAAACTTCCGTGGTATGCCAATTTGAGTGGAAGGACTCAATGTCTGCTTGCGCAGACGGCGGTGGTCGCGAAACTTTGTTTCGCTTTCGGGAGTTGCCACCGCCTTTTTTTGAGGCTTATGCAGCCTCAAACTCCGCACAAGGAACAAGTTCCTTGACCTAATATAACGCTTGCGCACTCGTCAAGGCGGAGTGGAAAACAAAAAAATCGGAATTTAGAGTTTTGCGACAAGCAAAACTATAAATTCCTATATCGGTCAAGAGCTGATGCCCTTACGCAGAGAGGGTATTAGGGAGAGGCAGCGTTAGCCTCTCCCTAGAAAAAACTACTTGGTTAATGCTAAAAGTTTTTCTAGGGATATTTTCAAAAGTTGTTGAGACCAAATGACATCGGACATGGCACGGTGCGGATTACAATTTTCCGCATCATCTTTCAACTTGAAAACTTCTCGCAGGTACTGCAATTTATAACTCGGCAAATTGGCATGACTCTTTTTTATTAAAATCAACAGATCCAAGGTTTTCCCCTGCCACAACGGCAAGCCGTTACGGTGCAGACTCTCCTGCAAAAAAGCCAAATCGAATCCTGCATTATGTGCCACAAGGGTACTATTCCTGGCGAAAGTCAAAAATTTATTCCCAATTTCCCGAAAATGAGGAGCCGTCGATACCATTTCATCGTCAATTTTAGTTAATCTCTTCACATTGAACGGGATAAGCCGATTAGGATTAACCAGAGTCTGGAATGTGCTGACTGTGCCGTCAAGGTCAATTCGCATGGCAGCAATTTCTATGATTCGGTCATTAGTTGGGCTGAATCCGGTTGTTTCCACATCAAAAACAGTAAACGGCCCTAAACTCAAATATGTTTTTTCGCTCATCTTAATTTGAATTTATATTTGGT
>JAZRSP010000452.1:0-3157 GCA_045651565.1 Victivallaceae bacterium
GCCGACTAAACCTACTCGCTCATTACTGTTTATGCGAAAAGAGACTTTGTTCAAAACGAAGACACCTGAATAAATTTTTTCTACATTTCTAAAGTCAATCATTTATTTTTCCATTTCTATTACATAACGGAAACCGACATCATTTGCACCACCATTAAATCTGGTGATATTGCTGCATCGTGCGGAAGAGTGATCGGTTAAATAAGACCCTCCATAAAGACCATAGTCATCAGTTCCGTTAATTTTTACCAATTCCCGCAAGTTGCCTGCTAAATTTTGTACTCCATAGACCGAAATATCCTTTTGAAAAAAATCGGCCGCAGCTCCGAATGGATAATCTTTTTTATCTGAATTGCTGTTCAAAAGTGCATAATTTTTCTCAAAATCATTGCCCCATACATAGATACGATTATCGACTCCGCGAGCGGCTTTCTCCAATTCTCCGAAGTAGGGTAATCGACATTTGCGATTGAGTTTTTTGCTCATATATTTGCAAAATGCTTCTGCCGCTTCGGGAGAAACTCCAAAAACCGGCATTTGAGTTGTCAATGGTGAAATAAGTGAGCCGTTTTTGTCCCACAATGGTTCAACTGTAAGGCCGTTATCGGTGTGGACAATTCTGCTTGCAGTGAAATCTCGGCGTTCTTTTTCGCTGCTTAAACTATGCCAAAATTCCAAATATTCCCCGAAAGTAACTTCGTTTTTACTCAGGAAAAAATCATCTATATTGCGCTTGTAACCCAAATCGGATTGACTCAAAATCCTTGAAACATATTCACCTCCGTGGATAAAAATTGTATTGGCAGGTACATTATCAATCACGTCAAGTTCATAATCGTAAATTATACCCGGCTCAATTTTTATCGGGATTGAGATGGTGTCCATATTTTTGTTTTTGTAGTGAAAAATATAAGTTCCGGCACTCAATTCAAGTTCGCAAGGAGTTTTGATTAATTTCTTTGTGGAATCTTGTTGTTCGAGAGATTTCCAGTTATTGCCTTCGTAAACCAATTCAACTTCATTGTCTGTATGGAATTTTAATTTTCCTTTGTTGGTCTGCAATAATTTCAATTGTTCCTTGCTCTGCGGAATTTCTTTAACTAATTCATTGAATTCTGCATTGAGTTTGTCGGTTGCGCTGGACATGATTTTTTGCAGATTGTATTCATCCATGATATGACCGAAACCGTAATCAATAATCAATTTCAGCGCGATTTTCCGTTCCTTGCTGATATCGGCATTGTTGTTGCTCAATAAGGAGATTTTGCCGATAGTATCCAGAAGTTCACGAATTGAATTCGATAACTTTATCTCGTTCAAAAGTGCAGTATTCTGACTCAAAGTTTCCAATTGGATATATTCGAGGTCAGTTTGTGCATTGTGGCGTGAGTATCGTTGCCGCAATTGTTGCTGTTGCTTCAAAAGCGATTGTGATTCCTCAATATTCTGTTGGAGAATCTTTTTCAACGCATTGACTTCGATAGTGTCCTTGATTGCAAAATAGGAGAAAAACACTCCGACCGTCAGAAGTGACACCAGAAGTGTTGTCGGAATTAATGGATGACGACGGCAGAATTTAAAAAAGCGGATAATCGGAGAGTTATAGACTCCGACAACTCGCAAGTCGAGATAATTTTTAATATCATTCATTAATTCTGTGACATTTTTGTAGCGGTGATCTCTATCAACTTCAAGTGCTTTAAGCGTAATTGCTTCAAGTTCACGAGAGATTTTTAGCGATTTTGAGCGTTTATGCGGAACTACAATTTCTCCGTTAATGATTTTAGAGAAGAGTTCTTTGGTTTCAAGCTGTGGGTCGTAAGGGGTGGCAACACAGCAGAGCAGACAATAGAGAATATTTCCCAAAGCATAGACATCACTCTGCTCGCCGAATTCAATTTCGCATCCGGTAATTTGTTCAGGTGACATAAAAAGTGGAGTACCGGAGATACTGTTTTTCTTTTGAGTGATTTCTTCTTCACGCAAGTCGATTTTTTCTCGCTTGTTGCTGGAATCATTAGCCGCAATATAAACTGCCATGCCCCAATCCATTATGAATACCTCACCGTAGTTTCCGAGCATGATATTTGCCGGTTTCAAGTCACGGTGGATAATCCCTTTGCTATGGGCGAAAAGCATGCCGTTACAAATATTAAGAAAAATTTCCAACCTGCGGTGGATAGAGTATTTTTTTTGATATTCCGGGTCGTTTTTTTCTAATTTGTGAAGCACGTAATCCAGAGTTTCCCCGTCAACTTTTTTCATGCTGAAATATGCCCCTGTGCCTTCAAAAATTCCCAAGTTATACACTGGAATAATATTCGGATGGTCAATTTGGGCAGTAATTCTGGCTTCACGAATAAATGATTCAATGCTTTTTTCATCATTTTTCAAGTCGCTGCGCATGATTTTAAGTGCTAAATTGCGGTAAAAAAGGGTGTCTTTGGCACTGAATATTGTACCCATACCGCCGAAACCGAGAACGCTTAAATTGGTAAAACTGCTTTTGAGTTTGCCCCAGTCCGGCTGAATGATTTTTTGTTTTAACTCATCTTCTGACAAAATAACTTTATCAATCGGGCAGGTGATTGTTTTGTCAAAATCTGCCATATTGATAATTTGAGTTGCCTCAATATCTCTTGGATTTGTCTGAGATGTGTCAGACATAGATTATTGCTCCTCTATCTGTTTGATTCGGGTAAGGACTTTGGTTCCCAACTCGGCATAATCGATATAAAATTCGCTGTTTTTTTCCTTTTTGAGAGAGAGTTTAATGGAGTTTCTCAATTCAAAATCATCCGGGAAAACGAAGCATTTTGCTTCAGACTTACCATTATCAAGTGGGGTAACACTGACAACCACGCCGACAAAACCGCCTTCTTTGGTCATAATCATATCGCCGACTTCTGCTTGAACTGCGGCGGAGGCGGAGCGGCTGTCATTACGAATATAGAGATAATCGTCTTTGGAGTTCATGCTCATAGAGCAGCGGCCTTCCAAAGTACCGCCGTCTTTGCCGTACTGGTTGAATTTAAAAAGGTACAAGTTGCTGAAACCGCGACGACGGAGTTCAGATACTTTTAAGAAATGCAATGTTTCTGCCGGCGGTTCAGGAATTTCCAACAACGCAACTCGGAGATCTTTTCGAGAAATATAG
>JAZRSP010000453.1:0-2009 GCA_045651565.1 Victivallaceae bacterium
AGGCATACCTCCTGTTATATTTTTTTCTAATAACTGTTTTTGCAATTAAAAATTTTTTAGGAATGGGGATTTTTTTGAAACAAAAAAAAGGCACATTCCGAAGAAGTGCCACCAACAACGCCTACCACAGCGTGCAAAATCACACATGTCCAGAACGTGCCAAGCCTACAAACTTGACAGTCCTCATGAAAAGTGATTTTGCAAATTATCGTTTTGAAGTGGTAGTTCAGTTGGTGACAATTACAATCACAGTATTTTTTCTCTAATTTTCAATATTAACCTTATTTTCATAACGTTGCAAATAATATAGCATACTAAAAAATAAATTACAAATAAAATAAAAAGTTTTTTCTAAAAAAATTATTGCTTTCTTTTTTTAAAAAAGGAGATTTGAGTGGCGTCGAAAATCTCCGTAGTTGGCGAAACCGTGGCAAAAGATAAAAGCATCATTCCGCAAAAAAGCGGGAGGATGTCTTTTAATATTTTGCCACATTTACACTCCACCAAACCGCCCACGACCTGCCAAACTCACCAGTATCCCCGTCCAGCCTGATGGCTGGTTGCAGGGTTTTGGGGACTGCAATCAAGTCCCCAAAAAAAGACGACGCAAGTCTCCCCCTAATAGCGCACTTGCCGCATGTTTTATTTACAGTGTGCTTCTCATAATGACATTTTTTACCACATAGACTTCCATATAAATATTGCAGTTTGAAAAAAAACGATATTTTTTTATCGAAGTATTTGAAGTTTTGAAAATTGAGTGTATATTATGTATTAGGGTTATTTCTCGTAACAATATAAACAATTTAAGGAGTTTTATTATGGTCAACTTCAAAGACCTCGGCTTGGTAAATACTCGCGAAATGTTTGCCAAAGCAGTAAAAGGCGGATATGCTATCCCGGCATATAACTTCAACAACATGGAACAGTTGCAGGCAATTATTCAAGCTTGTACCGAAACCGAATCTCCCTTGATTCTCCAGGTTTCAAAAGGTGCTCGCGAATACGCTAACGGTACTTTGCTCCGTTATATGGCACAGGGCGCTGTCGAATATGCTAAAGAAATCAGCAAAAACGGCAAAGCTATTCCGATCGTATTACACTTGGATCATGGTCCGGACTTCGAAACTTGTAAAGCTTGTATCGACTACGGTTTCTCATCAGTTATGATCGACGGTTCACACTTCCCCTATGAAGAAAACGTCGCTATCACCAAAAAAGTTGTAGAATACGCTCACGCTCATGACGTTACTGTCGAAGGCGAACTCGGCGTTTTGGCTGGTGTCGAAGACGAAGTTGCTTCTGAAACCCACACCTACACCCAGCCCGATGAAGTTGAAGACTTCGTCAAAAAGACCGGTGTTGACAGCTTGGCTATCGCTATCGGTACTTCTCACGGTGCTTACAAATTCAAACCCGGCGATGATCCGAAAATCCGTTTGGACATCTTGGCTGAAATCGAAAAACGCATCCCCGGTTTCCCAATCGTTCTCCACGGTTCTTCAAGCGTTCCGCAGGATTTGGTCAAAATCATCAACGAAAACGGCGGAAAACTCAAAGATGCTATCGGTATCGGCGAAGATCAGCTTCGTGAAGCTGCTAAATCTGCTGTTTGCAAAATCAATATCGACTCTGACGGCCGCTTGGCTATGACTGCTGCTATCCGCAAAGTCTTCGCTGAAAAACCCGAAGAATTCGACCCCCGCAAATACTTGGGTCCGGCTCGTACCGCTCTCAAAGAACTTTACATTCGCAAGAACAAGGAAGTTCTCGGTTCAGCAGGTCATGCTTTTGACAAATAATCTTTTGATTATGAACTAAAATTGAAGACTCTCTGATTTTCAGAGAGTCTTTTTCTATACTTAAAAATGGTTGAATTTACTGAAAATCAAAAAAAACTTATCTCTCGTTATCCATTTAAGGCGACTCAATACTCTCTGAATTTAATTCAGCAACATAATTATAAGGACCCGATTTATCGGCAAATTTTGCCTAATGATGCTGTACTT
>JAZRSP010000454.1:0-3157 GCA_045651565.1 Victivallaceae bacterium
TGCAGAATTGCGGATATATCCAGTGGTACAATCCCATTAAACAGTCGCAGTATTTTGTTTTCCTCTTCAAAACCAGCACCTTTTCCGGAGTACTGAAAGACTCTCCCGAAGGCAAAGTCAAATGGATGACCTTACCCGAAATGCTTGCCGGAAAACTCGCCCCCAATATGACCAAATACCTTGCAGTCTTCCAAAACGAAAACATTCCGCAAGCCTACGGCATTTCCGGACATGGATTAGTTGTATTGGATGCCAGTGGAAAAAATGCCGATGAACAGAGATGAATTTATATCAAACATAGCTTGAGGTGAAATATGAGTGAACCGAGAAGAGTTGGACTGACGGAACTTTTGAGAACCAGTGTAGGGGCTCAATTTGTTATTCCTGTTTATCAGAGAAATTATACTTGGACGCCTGAACGCGAGGTGAAACAATATCTCAATGATTTGTGTCGTGTACTCCGTGGCGAATATAAAAATCATTTTATGGGTATTCTGATTTACCTTGAAAAGACCATTGATTTCGGTTCGCGGGAATTTTCTGTCATTGATGGTCAACAGAGATTGACCACAACATTTTTGACCATTTATGCTATACGGGAAATGTTTAAATGCAATAATGACCTTGATGCTGTAAGTCTGTTGGATGGACAGTTTCTGACAAATATGCATTGCAAAGATAAAATCAAATATAGATTAAAACCTCTTGTCGCAGATGATGATGTGTATCGCTTCATAGTAGAAGACAGACTGGAAGATATTGAAAATAAAGATTCTCTCATCTACAAAAATTACATCTATATAAGAGGATATCTTGAAGGATTGGTGGCAAATGGGTATTCCGCCAATGATATTTTGCTTGCGCTGAATAAGCTTTATATAGTGTGTGTTCCTATTTCTGAAGATGACAATGCCCAAAAGATTTTTGAAAGTATCAATGCTACGGGGGTAAAACTTACCGCCGCCGATTTGATCAGAAATTATCTCCTCATGAATTTGGACAGCGATACACAGGATAATTATTATCGCGATTATTGGAGAAAAATCGAAGAAAGTATTTCCAATGATTCAAAAGATCTCGAAATGTTTTTCCGGATGTATTTGGCTATCAAAAAATATACTCTTGTTTCAAAAAATGGAGTATATCGCGAATTTATTGACTGGGTCGAAGGCAATAAGAGCCAGACAGGTGATTTGTTTAAGGAGCTTCTTGATTATGCAAAAATCTACAAAACTATCAACAACGCTCCTATTGACTCTTTGGATAGGTTTTTGTGGCAGCCGCTTACGGATTTCAGAAAAATTAAATCTGAGTTGCCGATTTCCATTGTTATGGAATTTTATAAATTATACAATTCAGGAAATATAAGTGCCGGGGTTTTGGGGGATCTTGTTCAGGCAATCAATATTTATTTGCTCCGTAGAAGCATTTGCGATATGAATTCGCAGAATATTTCCAAACTGTTTCCGACGATATTACGCCGGATTTTGGATAAATGCGATGGTGATTATTCCGAAATTGTAGCAATACTGAACCAGGAGATGGTCGGAAATAATGCGGGTACCAGTGGAAGTTACATGCCTACTGATATTCAAATGCATGATATTCTGCTGAATGCCAATGTTTACAAACGCCCTGCATTGCGTATTATTTTCGATAGATTGGAGTTGACCGACAATCCTGCTCCGGTTGACCTCTCCAAGCTTAGCGTTGAACATTTGATGCCTCAAACACCGACAGAAGAGTGGTTGGAAGAATTGGATACCACAGAAGAAGAATATATGACAAACTTGCATCGTTTGGGGAATTTAACATTGGCGACGAAACCGGACAACAGCAAAATGAGCAATCAGTTGTGGGATTATAAAAATGAAATTCTGAAAAGTACTGCTCATTTGAAAATGAATATGGAACTGTTATCTATTCCTAAATGGACGCTTGAATGTATTTCAGAGAGAACAGAATCGCTTATTAAGCGCATTTGTCAGATTCTTCCATATCCTGATGTTGACTTATCCGTGGTAACATCTGCTGATACGGTAGATGAGAAAACAAGTCTGAGAGCCACGGTTAAGCACATGTTTTCTTCTGCAACTGAAATTCGGAAAAATAATACCTATATCACAGATGATGGAAAAAAGGGATATATATTACTGAATTCAAAAATGTATCCCGAGGGAGATAAGGAAAAATTTTGGTTCGGATACCGTTTGAATCGCTTTGATTTGATTGAACAATGCCAAGAACAGTTTTGCGTTCTGATTTGCCGGAATAAAACAACCTTGATAGTTAATCTGCCGCGAACTGTTTTGGACGAATACAAGGATAGGTTCAATAATTCAACTGATGATGCTGGCAATATCAGACATTACCACATTGTTATCCATAAACAGACAAATGGAAAAGTTACATTATTGCTTTCAAAGCCCTATCTGAAGAAAATCGATATAAGCAATTATGTAGTGGCAGAGTTATAAGAGGATCTTTGGCTTAAAGACAACTTGCAAAAAAGGGCATAATGGTTTATATTACGGAACAGGGTAACGCTTTTAGAGGATAGACATGATTTACACGCTGAAAATTTATGATACGGAACTGATGACTTTTGAATTAACTCAAAAGCCGTTGGAGGGTTTTTGCTGCCAAATTGTCAGCGTTAATGAATCCAATAAACATCTTCTACCGTTGGGGATGACCGTTGATGGCGATGGCGTTTTGTCCTGGCTCAAGTCCAGAGTTATTCCGCAAAACCGGGAGTTCGTGGATAAGATTCTTTCTGTTTACGGTCTTACACACAACAATATCCCCGGCATCATTCAGCTTTGTAAAGGTCTTTCCTTGAATGACAGTTACTGGATCACTGATTCGGGTTTCAAGGGAAAATTTGCGGATTACAACCTATTTGAAAATAGTTTCTATAAAGCTCTGTCTTTGATTGCTTACACTGGTTATGGCAGTGTGAAGCCTAGCGGTTTTTCCTCTTCTCCGGAGTTTACCACCAACGGGATGCTCCGCAAGGGATGGCGCAGAATTGACGGCAAAATCAAGCTGTACAAAGGTGGGACTTCCGGGGCGGCTAATACCGGTAACGAGCCTTATTCGGAGTTCTATGCGGCACAAATTGCAGAAGCGATGGGGCTTGATCATGTTCCGTACG
>JAZRSP010000455.1:0-2437 GCA_045651565.1 Victivallaceae bacterium
CACCGCCGTCGGGACCGCCCAGGGGAATGAATTTCTCTCTATGGAAGCTGCAGCAACCATGGCCGCCATGACCGCCGGCAACGGTAATATTTGCTTTATCAACAAACATAAAGGTTTGTCCTTTCCTTGCTATAAATTAAAGAATCTCTGCGCACTGTTGTAATAAACCGTAATGTTGGGAGACAGAAGTAGATTTTTTACATACAGAATGGATTCGCACTTCCATGGTATTGCATCAATTTTTTAATAACACTTAAATATTAATAAAAAAAGCCCGGAAAAAATTAATTTCCGAGCAATCTTTTTTTTTGTCACAACACTTGAACTTTTTATATAAGGTTCAAGATAACTACTCTTTTGGGAGTGGGAAAGCGAGAGATTTCAGCGCATTATTTTTGCGCCCTAATCCTTCTTCTCTTCTCGCCTCTCTTCTTCGCCCCCCCCAGTGGAGTGGTTTGTTGCCCTCTTAATTAGCAAGAGGGAACAACTTTAACGGTACGAGTGGGTTTGTGGAATTCAACTGTGCCATCGCAAAGAGCGAAGAGAGTGAAGTCACGACCGCAACCGACATTTTTGCCCGGGTGGAATTTAGTTCCTCTCTGACGAACGATGATTGAACCTGCTGATACAAATTCACCGCCGAAAGCTTTTACTCCCAAGAATTTAGGATTACTGTCTCTAGCGTTACGACTGCTGGATTGACCTTTCTTATGTGCCATAATATCACCTCAAATTTTTATTTATAAATTACCTTTTTAATTTTGTTAAACGCATATAACGATTAATTAATATACCCTCTTTTTTAAAAAATGCAAATGCTAAATGGAATAAAATTATGATTTTTTTATTCTGTAAGTATTTTTTGGTGCATCTTCGACAATATAACCTGCTGCTTTTATCTCCTCACGGATACGGTCGGCTTCGGCATAATTTTTGTCAATTTTTGCCTGGATACGAGCTTCTGCGAGAGCGATAATATCTGCGGGGATTTCATCTTTTTTTGCCTCATCGACATTGAGGAACCCGAAAATTCTGTCAAACTTGCGGAAAGTTGCAAGGAATTTGTCGGCGTCAAGTTTGTGTAAGTTATTGGCGTCAAGGAGTTTATTAGCCTCGCTGCCCATTTTGAAAATCACTGCCAAAGCTCCTGCGATATTCAAGTCGTCGGCAACTGCTTTCTCAAAATCACTCTCAAAAGTATTGAAGATTGCTTCATCAAGCATAGCAGCATTTTCATTATTTACCTCTTTCAGGCGAATAGAAAGTTCATCGAAGTAGCGGAGTGAACTTTTTGCCTGTGCCAATGCATCAAAAGTGAAATTCAGTTGTTTGCGGTAATGCGCACCCATGAGGACATAACGAATTTCTCTGCCGGTGTAGCCTTTTTCGATTAAGTCTCTCAATGTGAAGAAGTTACCGAGAGATTTGCTCATTTTTTCGCCATTCATCATCAAGTGGGCGCAGTGCAGCCAATAGTTTACATATTTGCAGTTGTTTGCGCATTCACTCTGGGCGATTTCGTCTTCGTGGTGCGGGAACATGTTGTCGACTCCGCCGGTGTGAATATCAAAGGTTTTACCAAGATATTTCATTGCCATGGCAGAACACTCGATGTGCCAGCCGGGACGGCCTTTGCCCCACGGACTCTCCCAGTAAACATCACCGTCATTCTCATCCCATGCTTTCCAGAGGGCGAAGTCGCCTACGGAATCTTTGGCATATTCATCGGCATTGATACGGACACCTGCGCGTTGATTTTCACGGTCGATGCGTGCGAGTTTGCCGTATTCGGGGAACTTGTCGATGGAGAAGTAGATTGACTTGTCTTCTGCCTGGTAGGCGAAGCCTTTGTCCATCAAGGTTTGAACAAGGCTGATCATCTCTGTAATATGTTCAGTAGCAGCAGGATAGACTTCTGCGCTTTCAATATTAAGTTTTTTCAGGTCTTCGAAGAATGCGTCTTTGTAAATTCGAGTGAAGTCTTGCAATTTCATATTGTTTTTGCGAGAATCACGAATAGTTTTGTCATCGACATCGGTGAGGTTCATTACTTGGGTGACCTTGTAATTTCCGTATTGGAGGACTCTGCGGAGCAGGTCTTCAAACATATAGGCACGGAAATTGCCGATGTGAGCGTAATTATAGACAGTAGGTCCGCAGGTGTACATGCGCACATTTGAGCTGTCCAGCGGTTTGAATTCTTCTACTTTACGAGATAAAGTATTAAAAAATTTAATTTCCATTTTGTTTCTCCTGATTTTACATTATAATATATCATAAGATAATATAGCATGTAATTATAAAAAATCAAGACACTATTATAAAAGTTCATTGTACAGTAATAATTTTCTACGTTTTTTTGAAATAAATAATGATGGTTTTGGGGATATATTAGTAAAAATTTGTCTTGATTCCGAAAAAAGTTTATAATTTTTTT
>JAZRSP010000456.1:0-9656 GCA_045651565.1 Victivallaceae bacterium
GACCGCTTGGCCTCCGACTTTGTCAATAACCTTATGGGTATGATTGAATTAACCAACAGCAACTTCGACATTCTGGATCCGATGAATTGGTTTTCAGGCGGTGGTCAGAGATTGCGACTCCAAGGAATCTACGGTATTGAGCGTGCAGGCTTCAATGCGGACTTCTCTGAACCGTGGCTTTTTGACATTCCTCTCCGCTGGGACATTAATGGGTACTTGAATAACTCTGAATTTGATTACTGGGAGGAAGAACGCTTGGGTGTCAGAACCAGTTTGACCAAACAGATTGTCGATGATTTCACCACTATGAGCGTAGCATACAAGTTTGAATCAGTTGATATTCACCACATGGATCGCTATGCTTCACCGACTCTGCAAGCCGCCGACAAGCGTGATTTAGTAAGTCAGTTTTCAGTCATGATCGACCGTGATACCAGAGATAGTTTACTCAATCCGACCAGCGGTTACAATGTAAGTTTATTGGGTGCAATTTCACCGAAAATTCTCGGTTCATCAGAGAATTTCTACCGTGCAGAATTAAAGGCAAGCGGTTACTATTCAATCTGGGAAGACGCAATTATCTTCATGGGAGGAGCTAAATTCGGCACCGTCGGAGGTTTCGGCGATACTCATGATGCACCGTTGTATGAACGCTATTTCCTTGGTGGCGGTGATAGTTTGAGAGGCTTCAAGTACCGCTCGGTTTCTCCTCTTGATTCAAGCGGTATTCCGATGGGCGGTCAAACTATGATGCTCCTTACCGGTGAAATCAGTCACCCGATCTGGAATTTTATCCGCGGTGCGGTATTCACCGACATCGGTAATGTCTGGGCCGACTCATGGGAAATGGGCAAAGTTAATATCGGCGTAGGTTATGGTTTAAGAATTATCGTCCCCTACTTGAATGCTCCAATCAAACTCGATCTGGCGTACCCGGTTCTCAATGAACAGGACGGCGAAAAAAGTAAACTTAGATTTCACTTCAATATGGGATTCACTTTCTAACTATGAAAAAAGAGGCACCGAAAAATATTTACGAAGTTCTGAAACTTCTCCGCGCCCCCAACGGCTGTCCGTGGGATAGAGTTCAAACCAGCAAAAGTGTCAGTACCTGCATGAAAGAAGAATGTGCAGAAGTTCTAGAAGCAATTGACTTGGAAGATGATGATTTATTGTGCGAAGAACTCGGCGATTTGTTGATGAATATTGTTTTTCAGGCAGTCATTGCAGAAGAAAAAGGCACTTTCACTTGGAATGATGTGCAAGAACATGTAACTGAAAAAATGATTCGACGCCACGCCCACGTTTTCGGCGACTTCGAAGCGGAAAACCCCGAAGAAGTCTTGAAACTCTGGGAAAAAATCAAGGCTGTCGAGAAAAAACATCGCAAAAACGATTCAATCCTGGACAATATCGCACCGGAAATTCCGGCTTTAGATTACGCTGAAAAAATCCAGAGAAAAGTTGCTAAATACGGCTTCGACTGGCAAAATCAAAATCAAATCATTGAGAAAATTGAGGAAGAACTCAATGAATTGAAAACTGCCGTAGCAAATAATAACGATGCCGAAATTGATGAAGAACTCGGCGATTTGCTCTTCACGGTTGCCAATCTGGCTCGCTTCCGCAAAAAAACAAGTGCGGAATTGTTGCTTCGTGCGGCGAATAAGAAGTTTACCAACCGCTTCAAATATGTCGAAGCTGAACTCAAAAAAGCAAACCTCTCTCTGGATGATGCAAGTGTGGAATTAATGGAAAAATTTTATCAGGAGTCTAAAAAATGTTTATAAGCCGCAGAACTATCGCTATCGTTTTAATTTTTTCTTTTTGCTTCATCGGGGTCAAACCGCAAGTCAAAGCAATGGACCCCGTAACTATCGCTATTCTTGCACCCTATGCGATCAAAGCGGCTGAAATTATGGCTCCTTATGTAATGCGCGGACTCTCCAGCGGAGCAAAAGGTTTGGTTGCCTGCGGCAAAGACACTTTGGAAATTCTCTATCTGCCGCTCGGTCTTATTCAGATGACCCTCGGTGCGCCTTTCGGCGGTATCGGGCCGGGTGCCGGCAATGTCGTAAAGGGGGTAATTGCCCCATTTAAACTGGTAGTTGATGTGCTGGTGCTGCCGATTAAATTTTTAGGTGTTTCTATATAAAATGCAGTACACCTGGGAAGACAATTTAGACGCTTCTGAACGCAGAAAACGCTACAAACAGGATAGTGACAGAAGCACAAAAAAATATCTGCGTTCCAATTGGTATGATCATGATGAAGCCAATTTAGAAACTGTTGCTCACGATAATATCAGACTTTTCTCTGATATTGCTGATGAATTTTTAAAAGAAAAACTTGTTCCTGCAACCAAAAATCATATTGATTTGGCTGTTGATTGGGAAAATATTATCGGCAAGGATTTGGCGATGGTATTAGGTTTTGCCGATTTGAAAGACGGCGTGCTTTTCCTGGAAATCAAACACCCAGCCTACTTGCAGGACGAACTCATGGACACCGCAGACTTAATTATTGATAGGATTAATAACAAAATGCAGAGTAATGTCTGCTCCGAAATTAAATTTGTACCGAAAGGAAGAAAACGCTGAAATGAAAAAATTTTTACTTGTTTTAATTGCTGCAACTTGTCTTTTAAATATTTCCGGTTGCGTAACCAATACCGTCGAAATCATGCACCGCTACGACCCCGGCACTAAATTTACCGACGACGGCAGAGAAGTTGTAGCCGAAATCAGAGCAGAAAATTATGTTACACTACTTTTCGGCTTTATTCCGATTCTCTCCGGCCGCCCGGAACGACCCAACTCCATGCAGTATCACATGTGGAAAAACACTGCCCGTGACCACTACATGAAACAGAGCATGAACTGGTACACAAAAAGAGTTATGAAGTGTTCCGGCTTCACCGATTACAAAAGCGAAACAAATTTCAGCGGCTGGTGGTCACTCTGGATTGTCTGCAAAAAAGACATAATCTCTACTGCCAAAGCCATTAAATAGGTAATTATGAGTTCCAATGATTTTACCGATGATGTCAGAATCATCCGCAGCCGTGCAAACCATTTAGCACAAGGGAAAACTCTGCTTGAATATCTTTCTGGCCGTTTCACCTACCACGATTTATTGATGTGGCAGAGGGAAATTAATAGCGGTCGACTCAAACTTAATGGCGAAATCGTGCCGCAGGATACCGTTTTAAAGTGCGGTGACGAGATAAGTTATCTCCCGGAAAAAGTTGCTGAACCGAATGTCGATTTTAACTATAAAATCGTCTTTGAAGATGATTATATGATGCTGATTGATAAGCCGGGAAATCTCCCGACCCACCCGGCAGGTTCATACATGCAGAATACCCTCTGGTTTGATTTACGCAAGAAATACGGCAATATCCATCCGGTAAACCGTTTGGATATGGAAACCAGCGGACTTTTAATTTTCACCAAAGACCCGAAATTGCAAGCGAAATTTGTTGAAAACATCACCGACAAAGAATATTATGTGCTGTGTCACGGGATTTTTGAGGGTAAACTCCATGCAAAAGGATTCCTTTATCGTGACTTAAACAGCACCGTCAGAAAAAAACGCAAATTCACTTGGGAACAACCTGATGACCCGGAAAAATTACTGAAAGTTGAAACATGCAGTACCATTTTGGAGAGCCAAAGACACAATGATAAGTTTTCTCTGATCAAAGCCACTCTCGAAACCGGACGAACTCACCAGATCCGAGCCACCGTCTGCTCGCTTGGTTTTCCAGTTGTCGGGGACAAAATTTACGGACTTACCGACACATTTTTCTTGAAACGCAAAGAAGACCGCCTGACCGATGAAGACCGAAAACTTTTAATTCTGAAACGCCAGGCACTCCATTCTCACAAGCTCGGATTCATCCACGCTGTCACCGGAGAAAAAATGGAATTTACCAGTGACATCCCGCAAGAAATTCTGTCTTTACTCGATTAACTTATGCCTTTAACTCTTTATCGACGATGGCGCAGACACAGGCGTCAGACCAAACATTGATTGAAGTTTCAATCATATCAATAATAGTGTAAATCGGAAGAATAATTCCCAAAATTCCTATCGGCGCACCAATTCCTGCCATAAGTGACAAGGTGAGGAAATAACATCCCATCGGCACTCCGGCGTTTCCAATTGCAGAGATAACAGAAATCAAAATCCAAATTAAAATCACACTCGGAGTTAATGCCATTCCGCCATTCTGCATCACAAAAAGTGAAGTTATAAGCACAAATGCCGCACAACCATTCATATTGATAGTACAACAAATCGGCAAAATAAAGCGGGCAACTTCACTTTTTGCTTTCAAGTTATTCTCGGCTGAAGCAATTGTTACCGGCAAGGTCGCAGCAGAACTTTTTGTAAAAAGTGCCATCAAAACTGCAGGCAGCATGCAACGGAAAACCTTTACCGGATTCACTCCTCTTATCAGCAAAAATAACGGCAGAACTACAAAGAACTGCAACAAATTACCGATTAAAACTACCGCAACATATTTTCCGATAGAACCGACAACCACCCCTTCACTCATCTGCATAGAGAATTGAGCAGCGAATGCAACAATCCCTACCGGTAATGTCCAAACCAATGCCCTGATAAGTGCAAAAAGCAACTCCTGCAATCCCAAAATTCCTTTGATTAATACCTGAATGTTTTCAGATTTTTTCATAATTGCCAAGGTCAATCCTGACGCCGCCGCAACCAAAAGGATGCTCAAAACATTTCCGCTTGTAATCGGAGCAAGCACATTATCAGGAACAACAGACAAAATATGATCATAGTATGAAGTCGCATTCAAATTCGTCGGGACATCTGCTTGACCTTTGGTTATTGCCTCCTGCGACAAGTTTTCCGGGGCAATCGCAAAGTACAGAACCGCACCGACTGCCGATGCAACCAAGGTGGTCAAAAAAGTATACAATATTGTTTTGCGGAAAATTTTACCAATATTTTTATCGCCTCCCAATAATGCCAAAGTCGTCATGATAGACAAAGCAATCGTCGGCACTGCAATAAATTTGAAAAGTCTGGTATAAACTGCCGCAATAAAGTCAAAAAATCCATTAAGCCAAGCACAACCAAGTGTTCCCAAGTATCCACCGATTGCCAATGCCGCCATCCAAATTATAAATTGTTTGAAGTTAAAACCTGATTGCTGTTTTTGTGTATTTTCCATGATAATTCCTCGTAATTTTATATTTTTTTATCAGAGAAATGATAGAATTTCCCCTGTTTGCTTTTCAAAAATTCAATAGTTTTGTCATATGTAAGTAATTTATTATCAATCAGATAAGAAATTGTACTCTCGTACGGTGTAATAAATTTGCTGACATTATTGTAACGATTAATATCTTCTTTCTCCAAAGTAATTTTATACGAAGTAATCAAATCATTAAAACGCTTGCGAGTTACATGTTTTTCAACATTATTAAGGACATTTTCGATCACATCAAAGGTATAATGCAAATTCTCACTGCTTACCTGGGTTAAAATATCAAATGTCGCAAAGTTATAACTGAATGACGGTGCACCGCAATTTACAAAATATGCCAAAGCATTCTCTTCACGCACCATGCGGAAAAGCGGACTATCCATTCCTTTTGAGAGCAAAGCACAGGCAAATTTAGCATACGGCAGTTCCTCCGGAGTTAATGATGTATGCAAATGAACCACCGCTTTTTCCTTAAAAACACTGTTTTGTTCCAAAGTTAAATCGGTTTGCTCCTTGAATGTAAAAATTTTCCGGCAATCGGTTTCACTGAATTCCAAAGACAAATTCAATGGTTTACTTCCGATATAAAGCAATTTATCAGGCTTGCTGAAAAAGGTCTTCTGGAACTCCAAATACTTCTCGTAAGTCAAATTTTCCAAGTCTTCACGATACCCGATTGCTCCGCAATAATCATAGTTGATTCGACTCTGATTCAATAAATAACTGCTGATTTGGTCGGTAAAGCAATCTTTGTACTCCTCCAAAACAACTTTGCGTTCTCGCTCAAAAAGTTCTCTCGACGGCACGAAATCAATAATTTTTACAACAAAATCTTCGGCAAACTTTTTAATATACCGTTCCAGCCCCTGCAAATAAAACGAAACATACAAGGGCCCGGTGCAAGCATTACTGACAATTCCATACTTCTCGTACTCACTCTCCATTACCCGGACAGCGTATGACATCAAATGCTCTGCGAGATGGCTCACCCCACGATACGGTTTTGCTTCATGCACGACCTTGCCGGAATAGATAAGGTTTATCGAACTTAATTTAGTCGGACTTTTAGCAAAAATATTCACTTTTTATCCCCTCTCTTTTTGCAGAAATTGGCTTTCACAAATTACAAAACTTTGGCAAAAAACTCTTTTGCACGCTCATTAGTCGGATATTTGATAACTTCGTCGGGAGTACCGTCAATTACAATTTGACCATGATCCATAAAAATCACTCTACTTGCAACTTCACTTGCAAAACCGATTTCATGAGTAACTACTGCCATGGTCAACCCCTCATGCGCAAGTTCTCTCATCAGTGTCAAAACTTCCCCAACCATCTCCGGGTCAAGTGCCGAAGTCGGTTCGTCAAAAAGTATCACATCCGGATTCATCGCCAAAGCTCTGATAATGGCAATACGCTGTTTCTGACCGCCGGAGAGTTGACTTGGATAAGCATTTTTCTTATCCAAAAGCCCGATTCTTTCAAGCAGCATATCGGCTTTGGCATCCGCTTCGCTCTGGGTTAAAATTCCGGTTGTAACCGGGGCGAGCGTGATATTTTTGTGAATAGTCATATTCGGAAAAAGGTTGAAATGCTGAAAAACCATCCCAACCCTCTGACGGAATTTATTAATCTGAATTTCGCCCGAAGTAACATTGCTTTCCTCAAAAATTATCTCCCCGGAAGTCGGAGTTTCCAATAAATTCAAACAACGCAAAAATGTACTTTTGCCCGACCCCGACGGCCCGACAATAAAAAGCACTTCGCCCTGTTTAATAGTCGTATTGATGTTATTCAAAGCCTGAACTTCTTTGAATTTTTTGCCTAAATTTCTTATTTCAAAAATTGTCTTATTCATTTTTCTTCAACCTCTTTTCAAAGCGTGTAAGCAGTGCACTCAAAAGCATAACCACCGCCAGATAAATCATTGCCACCGCCAGCAAAGGCCAGAATGCATCGTAAGTTTGACTTCGGATAATATCGCCACCCTTGGTCAAATCGTGCAGAGCGATGTAACCGGACACACTTGTTTCTTTGAGCAGCACAATAAACTCATTACCCAATGCCGGGAGAACATTTTTAATCGCCTGCGGAGTAATGACAAACCGCATCGTTTCCCAATAAGACAAACCCAAACTGCGCCCGGCTTCCATCTGTCCCTTGTCAATCGACATGATACCGCTTCGAATAATCTCCGCAACATACGCTCCGGAATTAATACCAAAAGCGATAATCGCCACTATCACTTTGTCCACATCCATTGCTCGGAAAATCACAAAGTAAATAATAAGCAATTGAACTACCACCGGAGTTCCGCGGATAATCGTCAAATAAACTTTGCAGATAAAACTCAGAACCTTCAATCGTCCGGTCTGATCGGCAGTACTGCGAATAATTGCTACGCTAAACCCGATAATCAACCCCAGAAGCAAGGCGAAAAATGTAATGTAAATTGTTGCAAAAAAGCCTTTTGCTAAATACTTGTAGCGACTGTTTTTGATGAAATTCAAATAAAATGACTCTTTAATTTTGCCGATAAAAGAATCATCAAAAGTCATAATATCATCGGCAGATTCTGCATTCTGTTTCCGATAATGATTGATAATATCTTCCAGTTGCCCGGATTCTTTCATTTTGATAAGTTCTGCATTAACTGCTTCCAGGAGTTCATGATTTTTTTTGTTAATCGCAAAAGCGTATTCTTCATAGGTTAGAGGCTCCGGCAACAACTTCAAATTTTTCTGCTGGCTTACAAAAATTTCCGCAGGCTCGCGGTCGCAAACTACCGCTTGAATTTTGCCCGCACTCAAAGCCGCAACTGCCAATGCCCCGTTGTCAAACCGTTCCGGGTCTTTTATATTATCTGTTACATAAGTATCCCCGGTTGTGCCGTGTTGAACACCGATTGTGCAATTTTTCAGATCATCGACGGATTTAATTGGAGAATTTTCCGCAACGATGATAAGCTGCTCACTAACTACATAAGGAACAGTGAAACTCACCTGCTTTTTGCGGTCTTCGGTAACAGTAATTCCGGAAGCGGCTATATCTGCTTTCCCGGACTGTACCGCCGTAATAATGGACTCGAACTTCATATCCTGAATTTCCAGTTCATAGCCCAAATTACTCGCAATCACCTTGATAATTGCCGGGTCGATACCGTCAATCTGGGAATTTTGTACATACTCATAGGGAGGGAAAGCGGCATTAGTAACCATGACGAGTTTCTGCTTCTGCTCACGCTCGCAACCGCACAAAAAGGCAATGAATGCCAACAAACAAAGTAAATAAATCTTTTTAAACATAAGTATCCTGTGTTATAATCTATTGCAATTAAACAATATAGCACAAATATTCACATTTTTCAAGTTAAAATGTATTTTTTTCAAGAGGTTAATTGATATATCGACAAAAAAACACAAAAAAAAGAACCCCGAAAAATCGGGGTTCTGATAGGTCATACACCTATGAATTAACCTGCGTAGTACTCAACAACGCTCATCAATTTGACATCCAACGGAAGTTCAGTAACTTCGGGCTGGCGCATCAAAGTGACTTTCAAGTTATCCATATCGACTTCCAAGTAAGCCGGAGCAACAGTGTTGTTAGCCTTTGCTACTTCTGCCAATGCCGGAGATTTTTCAGCATTCATAGAAACAACCTGGCTAGGTTTAACAACATAAGAAGCACGGTCAACTTTTTTACCATCAACCAAAATGTGGCCGTGGTTGATAATCTGCTTTGCTGCGAAAATGGTCTTTGCCAAACCTGAACGATAGACGACTGCGTCCAAACGCTGTTCGAGATTGCGGAAAAGTTTTTCGTGAGTCTGACCAGCACCCATTTTAGCTTTTTTGTAAGCAATCTGGAGCTGTTTTTCGCTGATAGCGTAGTGCAGACGGAGTTTTTGTTTTTCGATCAAGTGTTCGCCGTAGTTAGAAAGTTTTACGCGACGACCTTTACCATGCGGACCTGCCGCATACGGACGTTTGACGCTCGGACACTTCGGATCATTCCAAAGACACATGCCGATGCGACGACAGAATTTGTGTTTTGCTTGACTTGCAGTTGCCATAACTATCCCTTTCATTTAATTTAGTTATTGTTTACGCATAATCGGTGTCAAGCCTCGACAATCAAGGGCGCCGCTTCCAAGAGGGTTCTCTATTATCATCTCATCTTCCCCCCCTGCTTTTTCGTGCAGCCCCCCATGAATGGGGCCGATTATGCAGTTTCAAGTCTATTAATATACACCTGATAGAAAAAAAATCAAGAATAAATCAGAAAAAATCTTGAAAAAAGTAATTTTTCATGGTATCTTAATATATAAAATAACCATTTTTGAAGAGAGAAAGCGTAAGAATCTATGGATAAAGAATTTAAGAATATGAAAATTGCAATCAGCTGCGGC
>JAZRSP010000457.1:0-5142 GCA_045651565.1 Victivallaceae bacterium
ATCAAGCAAGAGGAATTCCTGTTTTTTTAGCTTTCGTGAAACTACCGATTATTTATCTTTTTTCGACAGTTTAATTTTTTCACGCATACTCTGGCAGATGTAGAATAACGGCGGAATAAATGCGATACCGACAAATGTTGCAACAATCATACCCCAGCCGGTTGTAATACCGATAATACGACGACTGACTGACCCCGCACCGGTTGCAACCATCAAGGGCAATACGCCGATCACAAAACTCAATGCTGTCATCAAAACCGCACGATAACGGGTATTCGCACCATTGAGTGCCGCTTCTTCAATCGAAACGCCGGAGGCACGCTCCTGCATAGAGAATTCAACCATCAAAATTGCACTCTTCGCAGAAAGACCGATCAACATCAACAAGCCCAACTGCGCATAAATATCCAATGCTCTGTCGCAGATATTCAATGCGAAAAGTCCACCCATAGTCGCAAACATCACTGACAACATAACCGGAATCGGAATTGTCCATGATTCATATTGAGCAACCAAAAAGAGGTAAGCAAAAAGACATGAGAGCGCGAAAAGCACTAAAATCTGACCTTCGTTTTTATCTTCTTGATAACTCATATCAGTCCATGAGAGTTTATAGTCGCGAGAATATTCGGTTTCAATCAATTTTTTAACCTTCTTCATCACATCTCCGGAAGTAGCACCGGGGAGCAAAATCACATTAACCGTAGCAGAGGTACTCTGATTGAAACGGTCAAGAGTTCTCGGACCCACAATATATTTTACTTCCGCAAGGGTATTCAAAGGAATCATCTGACCTTTTTTATTCGGGATTTGAAGCTGCTGCAAACTATTAATATCGGTTCGATCTTCTGAATCGACCTGAACTTTCACGCGGAAAGAGTAACCGTAAATATTGAAGTCATTGACATAAGCAGATGCCAATTTAGTCTGCAATGCGCCGAAAATATTGCTGATCGGAACTTCCAATGCTTCCGCTTTTTGACGGTCAATATCCAGGTAAATCAAAGGTGATGACGCATTGTATGAACTGAATGCGTAAGCAACATCCGGCATAAGTTGTTTATTATTCAACATGCCGAGCAAGCGATATAATTGTCCTTCAAACTCTTTCGGAGTTTCATCCGCCATACTCTGGAAGGCAAATGTCACACCGCCGGTGATACCCAATCCCATAATTGCCGGCGGAGTAAACGCCTGAACTTTAGCTGATGGGATAACCGCTGAATCCATCATGATTTTATCGCGGATTGCAGTAACGTGAGTTTCGGGAGTATTTCTTACATCCCAACCGTCCAAGTCGGCAATCGCCAAACCCAAGTTTTCGCCCATACCGCCGATAAATGAAAAACCTGAAACCACCAAAGTTTTTTCAACTCCGGGGATGACTTTCATTTTGTCCGCCATTGCAGAAACGGCGTGATTAGTTCTCTTCAAGCCGGCACCGGGAGGAAGTTCAACCGCACACAAAACCGCACCTTTGTCCTCATCAGGCAAAAATCCTGAATTAAGAGACTTAAATGCAGTGAAGTTCAAAAACAGTGCAAAAAGCAGCAACATTATAGTTACAAACACTCTGCGAATCATAAATTTAGAGGTAAAAATATACCCCATTTTTGTCCATGCAAGACCCTTATCAAACCAACGATAAAGAACAAATTTATTTTGATGGAAATTCGGATCGTACGGTTTAAGCACCATTGCACACAATGCAGGACTCAATGTCAAAGCATTAACAGTTGAAAGACACAATGCAACACACATGGTTACAGAGAACTGTTTATAAATTGTACCTACCACACCGCCGTAGAAACCGATCGGAGCATACACCGCAACTGTAACAAGTGTTGTTGCAATAATCGCACCGGTAATTTGCTGCATACTTTTGATTGTCGCAGCTTTGGGGTCTAAATGCTCTTCCTCAATAATACGCATAGTATTTTCCACCACACAGATCGCATCGTCCACCAATGACCCGATAACCAAAATCAAACCGAACATGGTCAAAACATTAATAGTATAGCCCAAAATAGCCATAAAAAGGAATGTACCGATAAGCGACACAGGGATCGCCAATGACGGAATCAATGTCGCACGCCAATCCTGCAAAAATACAAAGGTAATTGCCACAACCAAAACCAAAGTAACAATCAAAGTAATTGCAATTTCTTTAATTGAAGTTCTGATATAATCAGTCGGGTCATATGCCAATTCATACTCAACACCTTTCGGGAAACGAGATGCAATTTCTTTCATAAGATTATTTGCGTCATCAATCAACTTAACCGCATTTGCACCCTCCTGACGATAGAGTCCCAATGCCACACTCGGCAATCCGTCAGAAAAACCTGCGGTACTATTAGCATCTTTGCCAAGTTCAATGCGGGCAATCTGGTCAAGTGTGACTTCTTTGCCGTCTTTGGCGAAAATAATAATTTTGCCAAACTCTTCAACTGTACTCAAACGCCCCTGTGTATCGACCTTGAAAGTCAAATAATCATTTGCCTCTTCTGCACCGACTGAACCCGCTGCCGCCTGAATATTCTGCGAACGGATTGAATTAACAACATCATTGACTGACAAGTTCAATGAATACATCTTGATCGGGTCAAGCCATACACGCATTGAGTAGTTGTAACCGCCGAGCAATTCAGCACCGCCCATACCGGGAATACGAGCCATTGCGTCTTTGACATTCATACGGACATAGTTAGCCAAGTCCAACTGGCTCAATTCTTCACCGGTAGTAGTAAAAGAATAAAAACCGACGATGTCAGTTGAACGCTTGGCCACAGTAACACCGTAATTCAAAACTTCGGCAGGGAGCAAGTTTTCTGCTCGTTTTACCGCATTCTGTACTCGAACCTGCGCCATATCGGAATCACTGCCTGGCTCGAAGGTCAAAGTTAATTGATAAGTACCGCTATTGGTTGAAGATGATGAGAAATACATCATATCTTCGATACCATTAACCTGCTCTTCAATAATTGTACCGACAGTTTCTGCCATAACCTGCGAGGTTGCTCCGGGGTAACTTGCGCTTACCACGATGGTCGGCGGAGCGATTTCCGGATATTCAGCAATCGGCAAGTTAAAAACACAAACCATACCGACAATCACCGTAACAATAGAAATTACGAATGCGAACTTCGGTCTTTCAATAAAAATTCTTGAAAACATAGACGCCTCAACTTTCCTTAATCAATCTTACTTGGCAAGTTCCACGCCTTTAATCACTGTACCGGGAGTAACTTTGTGAGTACCGTCCACAACTACGACTTCGCCAATACTTACACCGGACAAAATTTCCTGATAATCGCCATTGATACCGCCTAATTGGACATCTCTACGTTCAGCTTTGCCGTCCTTATCAACTACATAAACATAAGTACCGTTATTGTCAATCAAAAGTGCTGAAAGCAAAACTCCTGCAATCGGTTTTTCCAATTTGCTTGAAAGCATTACAGTAGTGTAACCACCGCTGATCAAATCCAAATTTTCGTTTTTGAATTGTCCCCAGACGGTAATAGTGTTGGTCGCATTATCAACTTTGGGAGAAATTGAAACGATTTTTGCAGTTTCAGAATAGAGAGTTCCATCTGCGAGAACAACCTTGACGATTGCATTATCTGCAAAATTCTTCATCCCACCGAATTCTTTGCGGAAAGGTACTTCACCGACTGCAAATTTAACTCTAATCGGGCTTACCATGCGGACGGTAGTCATCACGCCTGAACTCGGAGAAACCAAGTTGCCGACGTCGAAGTTATTACCGTCAATAATTCCATTAATCGGAGAATAAATTTTGGTATAAGAGAGATTGTTTTCAGCAGTAATCAAAGCCGCTTCGGCAGCTGCCAAACGGGCTTTGGTTGAATTTACGGTACGAGTTGCATCATCGAGAACGCTGTCAGCAACTGCATGGCTCTGCTGCAATTTCTTGTTACGAGCCAACTGCTTTTCTGCGAAAACCAAATCAGCTTTGCACTGTTCGACATTTGCCTTGGCGGTAGCAACCGCTGCGACATATTGAGTATCTTCAAGTTCATAAAGCAATTGACCTGCTGTAACGAAATCACCGCGAGAGAAGTTCTGTTTTTTAACGAAACCGGTCACACGAGGAACAATTTCAACAACTTCTTCGGGGGTAAAAATACCGACATACTTAACCGCATGAGCTTCGGTCAAAGCAACTGCCTCTGCGGTATTTACAATGACCGCCGATGCTGTCGGCATTGCCGGGGGGGCTGCTTTGGGAGCGTTTTTTTTGGCATTCAAGTAGAAGTATCCTCCTACAACCAATCCGATTGCTATTAAAACGTTAATAGCGAACAAAAAATTATTTACTTTTGTTTGATTCATTTTATTCCTCTTTCTTTTTTATGTTTATATTAATTTTACTAATTCTTTTTCAAACAAATGTTTAAATGGTAATATAACTCTTTTTTTGAAAATTTCAAGTTCAAAAACCAATTTTCGGGCAAAAAAAATATCATTTTTTATTGTTATATAAGGCAAATAAAACAGAAAAAATATTGATTATTGCAGAAATTCAAATAAAAAAAGGTTCGAACTTATTTTGTTCGAACCTTGTAAATTATCTATTTTTTTTAACCGAAAAACCGAATGTGCCGATTTTTTTGCCCAAATTATAATATGCTCCATGGCAATAAGCAAGCAAATTTTCTTTGTCCAAGTTGAGTTTATTATTTTCAGTGATGAAATCTTCCGTCACCTGAACTGCAACTATTTCTGCCAAAAACAAATCATGCGACCCCAAGGGAATAATCTGAATAACTTTGCACTCCAAAGACAAAGGACACTCTGCCACTATCGGGGCTTTTACCTCACTTCCAACAAGCGGTGTCAAATGAGTTTCCTTGAATTTATCAACCTTACGCCCGGAAACAACTCCGCAATAATCGACCTTATCCGCCAAAGCCGCAGTCGGGATATTGCAAGTAAACTCACGAGTTTCCTCGATAATATTGTATGAATAACGCTCTTTGCGCACTGAAATCGACATCATCGGCTTATCTGAGTTGACGATTCCCGCCCAAGCAACAGTGATTAAATTATTTTTATATCCGCAAGAACCGCCGCAACCGATCAAAACTGCCGGCACAAGTCGGATCGTAGCCATGT
>JAZRSP010000458.1:0-1016 GCA_045651565.1 Victivallaceae bacterium
ACATGTTGGGAACCATGAGCAAGAATCCCTGAGAAGCAGTAAAGGTAGTGGTGAGAGTACCTGCACTTAATGAACCGTGCATTGCAGCCGCAGCACCTGCTTCTGACTGCATTTCGACCACATCAAGGATTTCGCCGAACATGTTTTTCTGACCTTGGCTTGCCCAAGTATCAGCATACTCGCCCATGGTTGATGATGGTGTGATAGGATAGATCGCTGCAACTTCACTGAATGCGTATGCAACATACGCTGCTGCGAAGTTTCCGTCAATGGTTTGCATTTTTTTACCCATTTTTAGAATACCTCCATTTAAAATTTATGGCTGAAAGCCGTTAAAAATAAAAAAAGTACAACACAATAAGAGTAATATAACTCATTTGAGAGAAAATGCAAAATTTTTTAACTTTTTTTTTGATTTTTTTTTAATTATCTTATAATATATTGTATTAAATGCTTTAAAATTGTCATATAATAACAAACAAGCCGGACTTTTTTGGCCCGACTTGTCTGATTATTTGTTATGAATTTGCAGAGTGATTTTAATGATATGAAACAATTTCTAAATTAATTCCTGTATTTTCAAGTTTTTCAATAAGCTCATTAGATGCCCAACCTTCAGTGATAATCAAGTTACCGTTGCCTGAAATATTTTCAAAGTTGATTAATTGATCTTCGTAGAAAACTCTGAGAGTTCCATCGATAACAAGAGTGTCATCATCGCCTTCACCAAAATCAATTATCGCATTAATTTCTATGTCTGCATCATAGTTGATAACGAGAGTATCATCATCGTTGCCGAAGTCAACTCTGCCGTAAACATTCAGCGAACAACCTTGATTGAGAGTCAAAGTATCATTGCCGTCACCCATCAAGATACATCCGCCCAGTAACATATTTTCATCATCGACACCGGACATTATGAAAATTTCACCGCCGGAATTAAGGGTAATTGAGTCATCACCTCCGCCCATATTGAGTTCAAATGTGCTGAGACATCCATAATAATCCTCATAGCC
>JAZRSP010000459.1:0-15714 GCA_045651565.1 Victivallaceae bacterium
AAACTTTGTTTCGCTTTCGGGAGTTGCCACCGCCCTTGCAAAGGGCTTATTCAGCCCTCTGCACTCCCGAACAAGGAACGAGTTCCTTGACCTAATATACTGCTTACGCACTCGTCGAAATTATTTGGAAAAATCAAAAAAAAGTACGGGAAATTTAGAGGAGAGTAGCGAAAGCGTATCTCTCCTATGAATTTCGTCGAAGTCCAGCACCAGTGCTGGCGTCGAGGGGGTCATAGGGGGAGGTGGCGTTAGCCTCCCCCTGAAAGCGCACTTGCCGCATGTTTTGGGGCTGCAACCAAGCCACCCATAAAAAAAGACGACGCAAGCCTCTCTAAAAAAATGAAAAAATATTATTTTTTTAAGTTGCAATTTTTTTCTCCGATGATATATTAATATATAAAAAATATGTTTAAAGAAAAAAAAATAGGAGTTTTTTATGCAGTCAAACAATATTTTAGTTACCGGTGGTGCCAAAGGTATTGGCGCAGGAATTGTCAGAATTTTAGCTCAATCAGGTCATAATGTAGGTTTTTGCGGACGGGCTGAACTCGGAAGTTGTGATGACTTTTTAGCGGAACTCCGTGCAAATTACTCTGGAAAATTTGCTTACTTCTGTTGCGATGTTTCTAAAAAAGAAGATAGAGAAAACTTACTTAATGAATTTGAAAAGCAAATCGGCGCACTTGATGTTCTGGTCAATAATGCAGGTGTTGCGCCGAATGTGCGTGCAGACTTGCTCGATATGAGTGAAGAGAGTTTCGACCGGGTTATGGGAATTAACTTAAAAGGACCATTTTTCCTCTCTCAAAGTGCAGCTAAACGAATTATGCAAAACCCATCTTCAAACTTCAAAGCAATTATAAATATCGGTAGTGTTTCTGCTGATTATGCCAGTATCAACCGTGGCGAATATTGCCTCTCAAAAGCCGGAGTTGCCATGGCGACTAAACTTTTCTCTGTCCGTCTTGCCGATGAGGGAATTTGCGTTTATGAAATCCGTCCCGGCGTTATCAAAAGCGATATGACCAGCGTTGTGGCTGCCAAATATGACAAAATGATTGCCGAAGGTTTGACCTTGCAGCGTCGTTGGGGTTTTCCTGAAGACATCGGTCGTGCGGTGGCGATGTTGGTTAGTGGTTCATTGGCTTACTCTACCGGTCAAGTCATCAATGTTGACGGCGGTTTAACTATTGAAAGATTTTAGTATAATGAAAAAGTTTAATACATTAATTATCGGGAGCGGAGCGGCAGGCTTGTCAGCTGCGGTCAGATTGGACGCTCTCGATGTCAAAGATATAGCGATTTACACCGAAGGCTTGAAAATGGGTACTTCCATTAATACCGGAAGCGACAAGCAGACCTATTACAAACTCGGCATGTACGGCAGCGAAGCAGATTCTCCCTATTTCATGGCACAAGACCTTGCCAAAGGCGGTTCGATGCATGGCGACATAGCATTAATTGAAGCGGCACTCTCGGTTCGTTCTTTCTATAACTTGGTAAATATGGGTGTCGGCTTTCCAAGTGATATTCACGGGCAGTACATCGGTTACAAAACCGACCATGACCCCAAACGCCGTGCAACCAGTTGCGGTCCTTATACATCAAGAGATATGTGCAATTCTTTAATTGCCGAAGTCAAACGGAGAAATATTCCCGTCTACGAAAGACAAAATGCAATAAAACTTCTTACCGATAAAGACAAAAAACGAGTTATTGGTGCAATTTTTGTTAATTCTGAAAGCGGAGAATTTGAAGTAGTCAAAGCTGAAAATATCATTTTCGCAGTCGGCGGTCCCGGCGGTTTGTACGAAACAAGCGTTTATCCGAAAGTTCATACCGGAGCAATCGGTATTGCTATGGAAGCAGGCGCAAAAAGTTACAACTTACCGGAATCCCAATTCGGTTTGGCTTCAACCAAATTCCGCTGGAATGTATCAGGTAGTTACATGCAAGTTCTGCCGAGATTTATTTCAACCGATGCAGACGGCAACGATGAAAAAGAATTTTTGCGTGAATATTTTGATTCTGTCGAAGAGATGTACGATGCAATATTTTTGAAGGGTTATCAATGGCCTTTTGCCGTATCTCACCTGAAAGGGTCATCTTTAATTGACATATTCTGTTATATTGAAAAGGTTGAAAAAAATCGGAGAATTTTCCTCGATTACCGTTCTGACCCTGCCGATTTGGATATCAATAAACTCGGCGAAGAAACTCGAAGTTATTTAGAAAATTCATCAGCAATCGCCGAAACTCCGTTAAAGCGATTGCAGATTTTGAATAACCCCGCAATCGAACTATATAAGCGTTATCAGATTGATATTGAGAATGAAATGCTGGAAATTGCAGTTTCAGCACAACACAATAACGGCGGTTTGGCAGGAAATATTTTCTATGAATCCACAAATTTAAGCCATCTTTTCCCGATTGGGGAAGTCAATGGTTCGCATGGCGTAACACGCCCAGGCGGATCTGCACTCAATGCCGGGCAAGTCGGAGCTTTCAGAGCATCTGAATTTATCGCAAATGCCTATAACTTTGAGAGTTTCAGCGATGAAGAATTTTCAGAAATCGCCGACAAAGAATTGGCAATTTTTCAGGCATTGAAACAACTTAAATCGAACTTGAACTATCGTGACGAGAGAGCTGAATTACAGCACAGAATGAGCGAAAGCGGAGCTTTTATCCGTTCGACAGAAAAAGTCGAAAAGGCATTAGACGGGGCATACAAGCAGCTTAACCGCATTTTTTCAGACGGCTTGGGAGAATTAACTCCGAAAGATTTAACTGAAACTTTGCGCAACCGCCATTTATGTATCGCACAGATTTTTTATTTGGAAACAATTCTAATGCAGATTGACTATATAGGTTCTCGCGGTGGGTCGTTGGTTTTGTCTGCTGACGGAGAAAAAATCCACGACAAACTCGGCGATAACTGGCGGATAAAAGCCGAAAATCCCGATTATCGCAATTTAATTATGAGTTGTGCTTACGGCGAAAACGGCTTCGTGGAAATCAATTGGGAAGTATGTCGCGAAATTCCTCAAAGCGACGGTTGGTTTGAGACCATTTGGAGCGAATTCAGAAACAAAGAAATTTACAAAGGAGTGAAATAATGATTTGCAATTTTTCAATTTTGCGTGAACTGCGCAAGCAATATGGTATGAATATTGCTGATTTGGCTGACAAAAGCGGAGTTTCTTCAAGCGTTATTTCTAAATTGGAACGCAACCAGACGGTAGCGGAAATGGAAACTCTTTACCGTTTGGCAAAAGTTTTCGGTCTGACACTTTCAGACTTGATCTCCCTGGCAGAAAATCGGACTTCGCACATCGGAGAATCCGAACGCTACAAGTCAGGCGACTTCGTCTTTGACCGTATTGATTACGGCAATATGCGCGCTATGCACGCTATTGCTCCCAAAAACGCAAAACTCTTTCGCCCGGAAATTCATCGTGATGATTATGAAATGTGCTGGGTCATCAGCGGCAAAGTCAGATTTTCTCTGCCCAATGAAACCTATATTTTAACCGGAGGCGAGTCAATTCAATTCGACGCATTGCTCACTCATAATTACGAAACACTGGAAGAAAGTGAAATTATTATTGTACATTTGAAAAAAGGAAAGAGATTCTGAAAAATGGCTGAAAATTATCGCAAAGTAACTGAATTTAAAACAGTTGAAGAATTTAGAAATTATCTAAAAAGTGAAAACATCGAAATCGGATTAGTTGATAATATTGCCGCCGACGGGTCTGCCGCTTTGGCTCAAAAAGTCAATTACAAAGACCGAGTAATCGGCAACCGCTGGGCAATTCTCCCTATGGAGGGCTGGGACTGCGAAGATAACGGAACTCCGAGCGAATACACTCGCCGCCGCTGGTTGAATTTCGCTAAAAGCGGTGCTAAACTTATTTACGGAACAGAAGCTGCCGCAGTTATGCATTCAGGCAGAAGTAATCCGCAACAACTTTTGGTTGCCGACCATACCGCAGAGGCTTTGAAGAATCTTTGCGCTGAAATGCGGGCAGTTCACAAAGAAAAATTCGGTACTGCCGATGACTTGATGATCGGCTTACAACTTACCCACTCTGGGCGTTACTCACACCCAAACAAAGCTGATGTACTCGAATCTGTAACTGCTTACAGTCATCCGCTTTTGGACAAAAAATTCGGCAACTCTGCTGCAAATGTCGTAAATGATGATGAAATAAAAAATATTATTCAACACTTTATAAAAGCCGCAGTAATTGCCCAAAATGCCGGATTTGACTTTGTGGATATTAAACATGCTCACGGTTACTTGGGGCATGAATTTTTGACCGCTTATGACCGCAAAGGCCCTTACGGCGGTTCTTTTGAAAATCGCACCAGATTTTTCAGAGAAATTGCCGAAGGAATCAAAAAGGCGGCTCCGAACTTGGAACTCTCTGCCCGTTTGAGTATTTTTGACATTTTCCCATTTATGAAAGGCGATGACAAAGTCGGTCATCCGATGGAGTGGAATGAGGAAAATTACCCCTATGCTTTCGGCGGTGACGGAAAAGGGATGAATATGGATGAAAATTTAACCGAAGTTGTTGAATTTGTCAAACTTATGCAGTCATACGGAGTTAAACTTATTTGTGCGACTATCGGAAGCCCTTACTACAATGTCCACATGCAGCGGCCGGCTTATTACCCGGTATCTGACGGTTATTTGATGCCGGAACACCCGCTCTACAATGTTTCTCGACACATCAAAGCAGTTGCCAGACTTAAAGAACTCTGCCCCGATATTATGGTTGTAGGTTCAGGTTACACCTGTTTGCAGGAGTATCTGCCCAATGCTGCCGAATATGCAGTTGCCAATAATTTAACAGACTTTGTCGGAATCGGCAGAATGGTACTTTCTTACCCGGAAATCTGTGCAGATACTTTGGCAGGCAAAGCCCTTAACCGCTGCAAAATCTGCCGTACTTTCGGCGACTGCACCAGCGCACCAAGAAACGGAATGATCTCCGGATGTTATCCATTGGATCATTTTTACAAAAATCTCCCCGAAGCCGAAAGACTTAAAGAGATTAAAAAACTTTTGAAGTAACCAAGAGAGGAGTATAAAAAATGATTTACTTTTTTGCTGATAATCATTATGATTCGCACCCTGGTAAAAATATTTTCGATAATTTGCCGAGCGGATTAAAGGAAAAAATCAAATTTTTTGAAGACGATTGGAGTTATCTTGAAAATTCTGCTTGGGAGGATGATTGCGAACTCTTGATTTTAAATTTGATCGGTGACACCTGCAATATCCCCCACCCCAATAATGAAGCAGAAAAAAGGGTAAAAAAATATTTAGCTTCCGGCGGCAATGCACTTCTGCTCCATGGGTCAAGTGCCGCTTTCTGGCAATGGGACTGGTGGCGAAAAATCGTCGGTCTTCGCTGGGTTCGCCCCAATGACCCCGACCAAATTACACCGTCAACCCACCCGATAAAACCGTACACTCTGCGAAAGTGCAAAGTTCGCCACTCTCTTGCGGATAAATTGATTGCGCAAGAATTACCAAAAGATGAAATTTATACCGAATTGGAACAAGTTTCGCCTTTCATTGCATTGCTTGATACTAAAATCGAAGAAGGTGTATATCCCCAATGTTTGGAAAACAACACTCCTTGGGGCGGCAAATTTGTCCACTTCATTCCCGGTCACGCCCCGGAAGTTACTTCCAACGAGGCATTTATCGCTAATATTGTAACTATTATCAACTATCTTACAGGAAAATAAAATGAAAAATTTTAAAGCAGCTTTTGTGAATAACGGTGGTGATGCAGGTATTGACCATGTATACACCAAAGAACAGAAAGAAAAACTCCTCTCTATGGCAGATATGAGTGAGTATGTCTATAATATTAACGATGTACAAGCAGGCAAACTTGCCGATATTGAGGTAATATTTTCAACTTGGGGTGTCCCTGCTTTTGCCGATGAAGACATAAAAAAAATGCCGAAACTGCAAGCAATTTTCTATGCCGCCGGAGCAACTGATATGTTTGCCCGTGCCTGCTTCAACAATAATGTAAAAGTATGCAGTGCCTGGCTTGCTAATGCAATTCCGGTTGCGGAATTTTGTACCGCCCAAATTATTCTCTCGCTCAAAGGTTTCTTCCGTTACGCAAGAACTCTTACCAGCCGTGAAAACTGGCGTCATGAACTTGTCGGCCCCGGCTGTTACGGCGAAACTGTCGCTTTGATCGGTGCAGGTGCAATTTCAACTAAAATTCAGGAACTTTTAAAAGCATACAACCTAAATGTGATCGTAGTTCCGTCACGCAAAGAAAATCGTACAATTTCTCTCGAAGAGGCTTTTAAAAAGGCTCTCGTGGTCAGCAACCACCTCCCCGACAGAGATGATAATATCGGTGTTCTTAATGGCGAACTTTTTGCTTCAATGCGTGAAGGCGCAACTTTTATTAATACCGGTCGCGGCCGTCAGGTTAATGAAGATGAACTAATTGATGTTATGAAACAACGCAACGACTTGACTGCCTTGCTTGATGTAACTTATCCTGAACCGTCTGAGCCTGATTCCCAACTTTATACAACTCCAAATATTTTTATGACTCCTCACATGGCAGGGTCTATGAATGACGAAGTGCATCGCATGGCGGATTATATGATTGAAGAATTCCAGCGTTTTGTCAACGGTGAAGAACTAAAATATCAAGTATCAGAAAAAATGCTGCTTACTTCTAAAAAGTAAAATATTAAGTATATTTAACTTGACTTTTTTAAACTCTGTGATACATTAAATACTGAAAATTATTTAAGTATTGCAGAGATTTTTTTTGAGGTGATTATGAAAGTTATTGTTGCGCCGGATTCATATAAAAACTGTTTAAGTGCGATCAAAGTTGCCGAAGCAATGGAGCAAGGAATTAAGTCTTTTTGCCCAGATGCTGAAGTAACTCTACTCCCCCTTGCTGACGGTGGAGAAGGAACTACTGAAGCAATTATTACTGCAACTTGCGGAGAAATTATTAAACAAAAAGCTCATGATCCTTTGATGAGAGAAATTACTGCCTTTTACGGTATTGCCGGAGATAACGAAACCGCTGTGGTGGAAGTTGCCGCTGCAAGCGGAATTGAGTTATTGAAAACGGAGGAACTTGATATTATGAATGCCACAAGTTACGGCAGCGGCGAATTAATTAATGCCGCACTCAAAAATCCTGCAATCAAAAAACTTTTTATCGGTCTTGGAGGTTCGGCAACCAATGACGGCGGTTGCGGCTTATTGCAAGCACTCGGAGCAGAGTTTTTTGACAAAAAAGGCAACAAAATTCCTCGTGGAATCTCCGGAAAAGATTTAATTAATATCGGCAGAATTGAACTTGATAATTTAAATCCCAAACTGAAAAATTGCGAAATTATTGTCGGTTGTGATGTCAAAAATCCGCTCACTGGTGAAAACGGCGCAAGTGCAATTTTCGGTCCTCAAAAAGGTGCAACTATCGAAATGGTCAAACTTCTTGATGATGGTTTAGCGAACTTCCGTGGTAAACTTGCAGAACTTCCCGGCGACGGTGCAGCGGGCGGAATTGCTTTTGCTTTAAGAAACTACCTATATGCGAAAATTATTTCAGGGGCAGAAGCATTGCTAAAATTAACCGATTTTGAACAGAAAATTCACGGAGCAGACTTGGTAATTACAGGAGAGGGAAAAAGCGACTCGCAAACTTTAAGCGGTAAACTCTGCTATGTAATTTCTCAAACCGTCAAAAAACAAAATCTTCCGATTGCTTTGCTTTCCGGAGCAATTCTGGATAAAGAACTTCTGCAAAAAGAATTTGACTATGTCTTGCAAGTTACCCCCGACGGCATGCCACTTCCGCAAGCATTTGCCGAAGCTCCGCAATTAATAAAAACTGCAACTAAAACCCTTTGCCAAAATTATAGATAAAAATTATAGATAAAAATTATAGGGCAATGATACCCCCCACCTGAAAAACTTTACTTGGCTCTTGGGTGGGCTTTTCGATAGGTTTCCTGCATTTTTTTAGCAGAAACATGGGTATAAATCTGAGTGGTGCTTAAATTTTTGTGACCCAAAAGTTCCTGGACACTTCGCAAGTCTGCCCCCGCATCCAAAAGATGTGTCGCAAATGAGTGACGAAGTTTGTGCGGTGTCAAATCCGGCGGCAACCCTGCTGTAATTAGATAATGTTTCAACTGCCGCTGAATACTTCTTGGAGTTATCCGCTCATAATATTTATTTAAAAACAACGGTTGTTTCCCTCGCATGTTGATATTACGGAATTTACACTCTTTTAAGTAGGCTCTCAACGCTTTTAAAGCACTTCCGCCCAACATGCAAAGTCTTTGTTTTTTGCCTTTACCCTGCACCTTTGCGGTACTTGAAAGCAAATCGACATCATCAACATTCAGATTAGTTGCCTCACTGATTCGCAAACCGCCACTGTAAATCACCTCAATTATTGCCTGATCTCGCAAAATAGCGAAATTGACAAATTCTTTATCTTTGGATGCTTCTTGTGCGGTTTCCCAATACTGCGGAACGGCATTAATCAAATTGTCAATGGCATTTACACTCATAATTTCCGGCAATTTCTGATCTTTTTTGGGCAACGACAACCCGACGAAGGGATTAACTCCCACGACCTCTTCCCTGACCAAAAATCCGAAAAACGAGCGCATTGCCGAAACTTTTCGCAAAGTCGAAGTCTTACTGACTTTCAAATCAAAAAGTTTCACCAAAAAAAGTCTGGCAATATGCTTATCAACACTTTGCCAATTATTAAACTTATCATCTTCCATGACGATTTTTTTGAATTGTTCAATATCTCTTGCGTAAGAATTTATTGTATTTTCAGAAGAATTTTTTTCACTCGCCAAATAGCGCAGAAACTGTTCTAAATACTCCATAACTTCACCCCAAATGTTGTCCGCAATCAATTGGAATTACTGCACCTGTAAGTGATGAATTATCAATCAGAAATGCCATTAATTTATTCACATCGTCGATATCCACTTTTCGTAACAAAGGCAAAGTCGGAATTGTTTTTTCCATACGATTATTACCGACTACATCGGGAGCGAGCATTGGGCCGGGAGCGACTGAATTGACCTTGCAATTAAATTTACCATAAATTTTTGCAAATTCAAGAGTGGCGTCAAGCAAAGCCTTTTTTGATTGATAATAAGCTCCATTCGGAATATTTTTCTGCAAAAGAACCTGATCAAGAATATTAATAATATCGTAAGCACCATCGAACTTTTGAGCATTTTCTGCGACTGCTTCCATCAGGAGTTTGGGGGCGATAAAATTGATTTGCATGTGTTTTCTTACCGCCTCGCTCGAATTTTCCGACAAATTATAATGCTCATAAATTGAGGCATTATTAATCAAAACATTGATATTTTCATTTTTAATCAGGCTTACGACTTTTGCGACATCGTCAGAGTTGACAAAATCTGCTTGAATAAACTTCAAATTCGGCATAAACTTACGAGCTGACTCAATTTCATTGCGATAACTGCGGTAATGGACAAAAACTTCCGCCCCCAACTCGTAAAAGTACTTGACAATCTCGGCACCCACCCGGATTGCACCGCCGGTAACTAAAATTTTCCGTTTCGACCAATCCACTTCGGAAACCTCAACTATCGTCTGGCATTAAGCGCGCGTTTAACATCCAGCATATCCTGCTTTTGCTTCATCGATTCACGCTTATCTGAATAACTTTTTCCTCGGCAGAGTCCAAGTTCAATTTTTATCAAACTCCCCTTGAAATACATCTTTAACGGCACTACGGTAAGCCCTTTCTCCGCACTGTGCTGGCGCAGACGCAAAATCTCCAATCGATTCATAAGCAGCTGGCGCGGACGAGTTGGTTGATGATTAAAAATATTGCCGTTATCATAAGGAGAAATATGAGTATTGACCAACATTGCAGTATACATTCCGGTAAAATTGACATAAGAATCCTGCATATTTACCGTCTTTGCCCGGCAACTTTTCACTTCGGTTCCGGTCAATTTAATTCCTGCTTCAATTTTTTCCAAAACATTATAGTCATGGAAAGCCTTGCGGTTAGTAGAAATTATATTATCGTTGTCATGTTGTTTTCTCTTCATAAATCACCATAAGTTTGCAAAAAATATATTTACAGTAATATTGCACTTAATTTGACTTTTGTCAAGTCAAAACGCTATTTTTTTTGCAATAAGTTAAAAAATTCGGGAAAACTTGCAATGCGAAGTTCTCCCGAAATAAAATTTACTCTTCTTTCATAAAGTTTGCCGCACGCTTTTCAAACTCTTTGCGCATGGGATAATTGTCTTTGCCGAGCGACTCCTGGAAAGCTTTTAAAAGTTCTTCCTGCTTTTTATTGAGTTTAGTCGGAGTTTCAACAATAATTCGTACGTGCAAGTCGCCTCTGGCTCCACCGCGCAGAGAAACCACTCCCTTGCCATTCAAACGCAAAATAAGTCCGCTTTGAGTACCTGCGGGAATTTTCATCTTTTTCTTGCCGCTGATAGTCGGAACTTCCACGACACCGCCAAGAGCCGCAGTCATATAGTCAATCGCCAATTCGCAAAGCAAGTCAGTACCTTCTCTATGGAAAACATTACTCGGACGAACATGGATAATTATATACAAATCGCCATTTCCGCCACGATTTTTTCCGGCTTCACCCTCGCCTGAAATTCTCAATTTAGAACCATTATCAACTCCCGGCGGAATATGTACCTGCAAAGTTTTGGTACTTCTGACTCTGCCGTCACCACGACATTTTTTGCAAGGCTTCTCAATAATCTGACCGGTGCCTTTACAAGTTCCGCACTGCTGACGCATCTGGAAAAATCCCTGTGAAATCACAGTCTGCCCTGTACCATTACATCTGGGGCAAGTTTTTTTACCGCTTCCTTCTTCGCAGCCAGAACCATGACAACTGTCACAAACAACTAATTTCGGAACTTTTATCTCTTTATCAGCACCGAAAATCGCCTCCTCAAAGGTGATTTCCAAATCGTATCTTAAATCATCACCACGCTGTGGAGCATTGGGATCCTGTCGACGGGAAGAACCGCCGCCAAAGAGATTTTCAAAAATTGACGAACCGCCGCCGCCACCAAAAAACTGGTTAAAAATATCATACGGGTCTTGGTATGAACCGCCGCCGCCACCTGAAAAGGCGGCTTCGCCGAATTGGTCATACTTGGCTCGTTTATCCGCATCGCTCAAAATTTCATAAGCGTGAGAAATTTCTTTAAACTTATCCTCTGCTTCTTTGTTGCCGGGGTTTTTATCCGGGTGATATTTAATTGCCAACTTACGATAAGCTTTTTTGATTTCTTCGGCAGTAGCAGTTTTGCTTACACCCAGTAACTCATAATAATCCTGTGCCATTATATCACCTCATTATTCGCTAAAATTTTCGCTTGAACTGCCGTTAGTATCAATTTCAGTAACTTCTTCGGCAACTTCTTTACCTTTGGAAACAATCACTCGTGCCGGACGGAGCAGACGCTCGCCCATTTTGTAACCGCCAGTAACTTCTCTGATAATCACTCCGTCAGCGACAGTTTCAGAGAACTCCTGACTGATTGCATCATGCAATTCAGGGTTAAAGGGTTCATTAGTAGTTTTAAGTTTGACCACGCCGAGTTCATCCATAGCTTTGGTGTACTCATTAATAATCATGATAATTCCCTGCTTGATTGCTTCTATATTATCAGACTTCTCAACTGCCATTTGTGCCATGCCTAAAAAGTCATTAACTCGCAAAAACGGTTCAAGCGCATTCGCAGTTCCGCTGACTCTGGCATCATTAATATCTTTGGCAGTACGCTTGCGATAGTTCTGATAATCAGCCTGTAAGTACAAAATTTTTGATTCAAGTTCAGCGATTTTTTCTAAAAGTTCAGCATGTTTGGGAAGCTTTTTTTTCTTCTCTTTTTTTGCTTCTTTTGCTGCTTCTTTGAGTTCTTTCTCATCCACGATAGGTTCTTTATCTTCAGCCATAATATTTATCCTATTTTTAATGGTTAATTTTTATTTTCCGTTAATTTCAAAACTCATCTGAAACAAATTTTGAAATTAACCCCCTGCCCTTTTTGGGCAAGGAGTTAAGTTTGAAGTAATAAAATTACATCATGCCGGGCATTCCGCCCATGCCGCCCATTCCGCCTGCGGGCATAGCGGGCATGTCTTTTTCTTCCTTCAAGTCAGTAATAAGACATTCAGTAGTCAAGAGCAATCCAGCTACACTTGCTGCATTCTGCAAAGCACTTCTGGTAACTTTGGCAGGGTCAAGGATACCTGCGGCAATCATGTCAACATATTCGCCGTTTGCAGCATTGAAGCCTTCGCTGTCACTCATGGTTTGAACTTTCTGAACAACTACGCTACCTTCATAACCGCCATTAATAGCAATCTGACGGAGAGGTTCTTCAACTGCACGCTTAACAATTTTAGCACCGGTTGCTTCGTCGCCAGTGAGATCAAGTTTATCAATTGCACGAGCTGCACGGATCAAAGCAACACCGCCGCCGGCAACAATACCTTCCTGAACAGCCGCTTTGGTTGCATGGAGAGCGTCATCTACACGGTCTTTCTTTTCTTTCATTTCAACTTCGGTAGCAGCACCGATTTTGATTACGGCAACACCGCCGGAGAGTTTAGCCAAGCGTTCCTGCAACTTTTCACGGTCATAATCGCTGGTAGTTTCGTCGATTTCGCGACGGATTTGAGCTACTCTGCCCATGATAGCGCTTTCATCGCCTGCGCCTTCAACGATAGTGGTATGTTCTTTAGAAACGGTGATGCGTTTTGCTTTACCGAGTTGTTCCAAAGTAACATTTTCGAGTTTCAAGCCCAAGTCTTCGGTAATGCAAGTGCCGCCGGTAAGAACTGCAATGTCCTGCAAAATCGCCTTGCGACGATCGCCGAATCCGGGAGCTTTTACCGCACAAACATTCAAAATTCCACGCATTTTGTTGATAACGAGGGTTGCCAATGCTTCACCTTCGACATCTTCAGCAATGATAAGAAGCGGTTTGGTTTCTTTAGCAACAGCTTGGAGCAAGGGGAGCATATCATTGAGGTTGGAAATTTTCTTTTCGTTAATCAAAATGTAGCAATCTTCGAGAACTGCTTCCATTGAATCGGGGTTGGTTACGAAGTAGGGAGAGAGGTAACCTTTGTCAAACTGCATACCTTCGACAACATCAAGAGTTGTTTCGATAGTTTTTGCTTCTTCGACAGTGATAGTACCATCTTTACCGACTTTTTCCATTGCTTCAGCGATGATGTTACCGATAGTCTGGTCGCCATTAGCAGAAATAGTTGCAACCTGTGCGATTTCGTTGTTAACTGATTTGCTCATTGCGGCAATTTCAGCAACGACAGCTTCGACAGCTTTGTCGATACCGCGTTTAAGTTCCATCGGGTTAGAACCTGCGGTAACGTTTTTCAAACCTTCACGATAGATTGCTTCAGCGAGAACAGTAGCAGTAGTAGTACCGTCACCGGCTACATCGTTGGTTTTTGAAGCAACTTCTTTAACCATCTGTGCGCCCATGTTTGCATAGGGATCTTTGAGTTCAATTTCTTTAGCAACAGAAACACCGTCTTTGGTAACGGTGGGAGCACCGAATTTTTTGTCGATAACGACATTGCGGCCTTTGGGGCCGAGGGTTGCTTTAACAGCCTTTGAGAGCAAAGTTACACCTTCCAAGACTCCGCGACGAGCCTCATCAGAAAAAATTAATTGTTTAGCCATGATTATATATTCCTTATTTATGTTAAATTAATTACTTATCCTACAATAGCCAAAATGTCATCGCAGCTGACGATTTTGTATTCTTTTCCATCGATTTTGACTTCGGTTCCGCCGTAACGGCTGGTAAGAACGATGTCGCCGACTTTTACATCAAAGGGGATTTTGTTTCCTTTGTCATCATTTTTGCCGGTTCCGAGAGCAACCACAACAAATTCCTGCGGTTTTTCCTGTGCTGAATCGGGGATAAAAATTCCGCCTTTCATCTCCTGTTTTGCTTCTTTAAGTTCGAGAACAACTCTGTCGCCCAAAGGTTTAATTGAACATGCCATTTTTTTAACTCCTTATTTGTTTTATGTTTTATATTGTTTATTTTTTTATAATTACAACAACCGACTTAATTTTTAAATCGGTTGTCGTATTTTTTATTCAATTAGAGATTAGTCAACGATCTCTGCATCAACTACACCGTCATCATTTTTCTTGGTGTCGTTTGCGTTATTTGCAGAAGCGTCTGCTGAGCCTGCTTGCTGAGCCTGCTGATAAATCTGTTCACCGAACTTCATCAAGTGCTGTTCGATTTCAGTCATGGTTGACTGCATAAGTTCAGTATTGTTGTCAGCGATAGCTTTTTTAAGTTTTTCAATACCGTCAACAACGGGCTGTTTGACTTCGGCAGGAAGTTTATCTCCGTGTTCAGCGAGTTGTTTTTCAGTCTGATAAACCATAGAGTCAGCACGATTTTTGATTTCGATAGCTTCTTTTGCTTTCTTATCATCTTCGGCGTGAGCTTTTGCTTCATTGACCATTTTTTCGATTTCAGCATCGCTCAAACCGCTTGAAGCAGTGATGGTAATTTTCTGCTCTTTGCCGGTACCCAAGTCTTTGGCAGTAACATGGAGAATACCGTTTGCGTCGATGTCGAAAGTAACTTCGATTTGCGGAACTCCACGAGGTGCCGGAGCAATACCGTCAAGTTTGAAGCGGCCGATGGTTTTGTTATCACGAGCAAATTCGCGTTCTCCTTGGAGTACGTGAACATCAACTGCGGGCTGATTGTCAGCAGCAGTACTGAAAATTTCACTCTTGCGAGAAGGAATGGTAGTATTGCGTTCAATCAAGCGGGTGAAAATACCACCCATGGTTTCGATACCGAGTGACAACGGAGTAACGTCAAGCAACAAGACGTCATTAACTTCACCACCCAAAACACCGCCTTGGATAGCAGCACCGGAAGCAACAACTTCGTCAGGGTTAACACCTTTGTGGATATCTTTACCGAAGATATTTTTAGCTGTTTCCTGCACTTTGGGCATACGGGTCATACCGCCGACCATAATAACTTCTTTGATACTTGAAGTTGAAACGCCTGCGTCCTGCATACAGTTGCGGCAAGGACCTTCGGTGCGTTTGAGCAATCGGTCAGAAAGTTCTTCCAATTTCGCACGAGTAATAGTAATATTCATGTGAACCGGGCCGTCCTGATTCATGGTGATAAAGGGCAAGTTCACATCGGTTGACATGCTTGAAGAAAGTTCGCATTTTGCTTTTTCTGCGGCTTCTTTCAATCTCTGGAGTGCCTGATTATCTTTGCGGAGGTCAACTCCGTTTTCTTTCATAAACTCGTCAGACAAGTAGTCAATCAAAACCTGGTCGAAGTCATCACCGCCGAGCATGGTATCACCATTGGTAGCTTTTACTTCAAAAACGCCGTCGCCGATTTCGAGAATTGAAATATCGAATGTACCGCCGCCCAAGTCATAAACTGCAACGGTTTCTTCATTTTCTTTATCCAAACCGTAAGCCAAAGCAGCAGCAGTCGGTTCATTGATAATACGGAGAACTTCCAAGCCTGCAATTTTACCTGCATCTTTGGTAGCCTGACGCTGAGCATCGGTGAAGTATGCAGGAACTGTGATAACTGCCT
>JAZRSP010000460.1:0-2546 GCA_045651565.1 Victivallaceae bacterium
CAGCAGAAGCGGATACAGATTCTCGAAAAGTTCCGCACGGGTGAAGAAAAAATCGTGATTGCCACCGACGTCGCCGCCCGCGGGATCCACGTGGATGATGTGTCTTTGGTGATTAACTACGACCTGCCCGAGCGTTCAGAGGATTACATCCACCGTATCGGGCGCACGGGCCGTGCCGGAAACCGTGGAACCGCCATCAGTTTTCTGTGTGAATACGGCGGCTATTACCTGCCCGATATTGAAGAGCTTCTGGGGACGACTTTCCCGAGTGAAGTTCCCACTGAAGAGATGGTGACGCTTCCTGAAGAGGTGAAGGGCGCAGTGCTTCCTGAACGGCCCCGCCGTGACGGCGACCGCCGGAATGGCGGCGGCGGTTTCCGGCGTGGCGGCAGCGGCAGAAGAAATTCGGGTCATTACGGTTCCCGCCGTTAAAATAAAAGGAGAAAAAAGCTATGAAATTCAAGATGGTGCACAACAACTTCAACGTGGCAGATCTGGAAAAGAGCCTGGAGTTTTACGCCAAAGCCTTTGATATGCATGAAGTCAAGCGCATTGCTCCTGCCGATGGCAGTTTCATCATCGTCTACCTTTCAGACAACAGCAGTGCGCACCGTCTGGAGCTGACTTGGGTGAAAGAGATGGATCGTGCCTACGACCTGGGCGACAACGAGTTCCACCTGGCTTTTGAAGTTGACGACTACGAAAGTGCCCACAAACTCCACGCCGACCTGGGCATCATCTGTTACGAAAACCCCGAAATGGGCATTTACTTTGTCACCGACCCCGACGGCTGTGCTGCCTAAACGAATAATTACCCATCGGTCTATCAATTAAGTTGTTGTGACTTACTAAAACCATACGTTCCTGTTTTTTCCTGATTGAATTTCGCCCCTGATTGCATAAAAACAGCAATCAGGGGCTTTTTATATCCTTGCTGCCGAAAACGGAAAAATCCCGGATTTTTTGGAACCGCTTCATATAAATAAAGAAAATGGCGAAAAAGGCATGTTGCCGAAACAATAAAAGCTCTCCAAAATCAAAAGGGACAGATCATGAAAAAGAAGTCACAGGCGGTTATTTATGCCCGTCAGTCATCCGGAGATGAAGATCAATCACTCAGTGTAGATATTCAAATTGAAAATTGTCAGAAGCTGGCAAAAGAACGGGGAATTACAGTTGTCGGGATATATAAGGACTTGAATATATCCGGCAAGTTCTACCCGGCTATGTTGGAGGCGGAGATTTTCGCAGCTAAAGATCATGCCTTGCAAGTGTGGGCACAATCAACCAGTACCCAGAAATTGAAGTCCCGTACGGGATTGGGAGAAGCTTTATCAAATCGCTCCGGCATCAATTACTTGATCGTGGAGGATTACACAAGGTTGATGCGTCCTTTGGCAAACAGCTATTTAGGGGTCTTTATCAATCAGATTTTGATTTCATCCAAGATCAAACTGCTATGCGTAAAAGATGGCGAGAAAGATCCGGCAAGCGGCTATGATAACATTTTGACAAATCTGCTTTCAAGTTTGAATGCTATGCAGCTGGAAAATCAGCGGATGAAAAGCAAGGCATCTTTGCAGCGACTGAAAAATGAAGGCTATCGCCCCTCCGGCAGTAAATTACGGGGCTACAAGCACGTTGGCAAGCACAAATATGAAATCGTACCGGAAGAAGCGGCATTCATCAAAGAAGCCTTTGAGCTCGGTATAGCCAATATTTCTTATATGGAAATTTGCCGTCAGCTCAGTGCCAAATATAATTTCAAAGACCTTTATTATGATACCTTGAAAGTAATTTACACTCGTCCGGAGTATGCCGGATATGCCTATAACAGCAAGGGCGAATTGATTGAGTCCAAGTGCTTCGGGCATATACCGATCATCACACTTGACCAATTCAACCAGATGCAGAAACGTTTAAGCAACAAACGGATTCACAATCACGACCGAAAAAACGTCTATGCTTTTACCGGCTTGTGCTACTGCGGTTATTGCGGCAACCGGATGCAAGTAGCCTCTTGCTCAGGTATGCCGCCATCAGAAAATGAAATGCGGGTCTATTACTTTACTTGTACCCGCAACGTTTACCGGGATTACCGGAAGGAGTGCGGCAGCAGTCATATCCGCTACATGTACCCATTCCGGTATAACTGGCATCCCAAGCAGGGAACCAGGCATCCGGTTACGAAAGAGAGTTTGAAAAAGCCTCTGATCCCGGATCAACTTTACAACACCGGTTTGCACGAATCATTGATGGCATTGGTGGTTTATGCCATCTTGGAGGAACGCCGGAAGTTGAGCAGTTATAAGCATATTCAGGATAAAATTGCCAAACTGGAATTGGAAAAACAGCGTATTGCCGACAAAGAAAAGAAGTTTGCTGATTTGTTCTACCGGGACAGCATTGAAGCAGAGACTTTTGAAAAAAATTCAAATCAGCTCAAGCAAGACCGGGAAAAGGTGCAGAGAGAAATTATGGAACTTACCGCACTTTCTACGATAGATCCTCAAGCTCAAAAAGAGGAACTGCAAGCCTTACTGTAT
>JAZRSP010000461.1:0-1788 GCA_045651565.1 Victivallaceae bacterium
ACGTTCAGCTTTCGACTTATCCGCCGACCCCGGTCGCAGGGAATCATCTGGTTGAATATTATGGCGATATAGAATTCAGATAAACAGAAGAAAATTTTTACTGCCGCGTTTTTGAGTTTGGCTCAGTTCTCTTGTATATTATTATCTGTCATCGCAGCAGCTCCATTTGGCGAGAATGGGATTGCCACTCGTCGGAGCCAAAGGAGAAGAGCAGCTGCTTGACAAATTAAAAAGTTATGCTACGGTAACAGGTGTGTTATTTCGGTTGATCACGAAAAAACACACGGAAGACACAGCATCTGATCCTTTCCTGATCTTTAAGATCGTTTTTTAGGTTATGCGTATCTTCCGTTACCGTGCTCTTCACCAAGGTCGTAAATACCATCTTGAACATAAAGTTCGTATAGTTACAAGGATGACCAGTGAGGCACACAACCAATATACATCAGGGAGATGTAAAATGCAAGCATCTAATCAAAAATTATGGGTTGGCATTGATGTTGGCTCAAAATCATTTCACGCGGCCTTGGATTTTCCGATGTTGTTCACTGATCAATCTGCGTTATCCGTGGTTGATCTTCCTCAACGCGAATTCAAGTTTACCAATGCAGGTGTTAAAAGTTTTTTGAGTTGGGTGCAAGCTCAACAAAATGACTTTTTCGCAGAGTATTCAGACGATACTTTTGATGATCTTCCTTTGAACATTGTAATGGAGTCCACAGGAATTTATTCAACCAAATTAGAAAAAATGATTCTTGGCTTGTCTCCTTACAGTAATATCATTATTGCCAATCCTGAGCCTATAAAAGCTTTTTGCATCTCTTTGAATATCAAAAACAAAACCGATAAAAGTGATGCTCAGGTTATTGCAAGATACGGTAAAGAGCGTACTCCGGCTGCTAAAAAGAAAATATCCCCGGAAATGGAGAATCTGCGTTCTTATTCCCGAGCCAGAATTTTTTTGAAAGATCAGAGAACGGCTATGGGAAATTATCACGACAATGTCATTGGTAGTTTGCCCAAAAGAATGTGCAGCAATGTTATCAAGTCCATAGATAAAGAGATCGCAGGATTGGATCGGGAGATTGATAAGGTTGTTTCAGCAACGCCGGAAATCAAACACGAGGTTGATATTATGACTTCTATGCCTGGTATCGGTCAGGCTACAGCAGTAACTTTATTGAGCGAGTCGGGATCTCTGAAAGATTACGCAACCAGACGTAAAATAACTGCAATGAGTGGATTAAATCCGGTAAGAAAACAATCAGGAACAAGCGTCAATTCAACCCATTTAAGTAAAAAAGGAAGCCCCTTGGTGAGACGCTTCCTTTATATGTGTTCAAAAACAGCATTGCCACGGATTCCGGCATTACAGGATTTGTATGACAGGCTGCTTGCCAAAGGAAATACCAGAATGCAGGCTCGATGTGCTGTGATGAGAAAGATGTTATTAATTCTTCGGGGAATGGTCATAGCCGATAAAGAATTTGATAAAAATTACCAAAATATTTCAAAATCGGCTTGACTTTAAGCAAACCATCTCAAAAGGTCTTTTCCCCCTCCTCAAGTACCGACCCTTATTGGGAACAGAACTATGAATATAAAACTGCAGAAAATCCAACCGCATCAGATCGGACTCTTCCGGCAGGAGATGCGCAAAGCGTTTGAACAGGGCGTGAGCGATCGCTTCGGAGATGTGACTGCCGCGCCCGTGCCGCCGGAAGATGAAGTAAATAAGGCATCAGCAGATAACGCCTCTGATGTTTTTATCATCTTGAAGGATGATAT
>JAZRSP010000462.1:0-2077 GCA_045651565.1 Victivallaceae bacterium
AAAAAAAAACAAAAAAAACAAAAAAAATGGAATTTATGGTTTTGCTACCGCAAAACTATAAATTCAAATCTTGGTCAAGGGCTGTTGCCCTTGCGCAAAAGGGGGTTCTAGGGGGAAGGCTGCGGAAGGTTCCACCTAGATACAAGCATTTTCGTGAAATTCGATTAGGGGTTTGCGATTATCGAAGCCGTGAGGATGATGCCCCCAGCATGAACGGCGAATAATAGAATATGGGTGTTGATATTTCAGTAACTCTTTTTCTATTAAGTTTACATTGGTTTCGACATTGACTACTAAATCGTCTTCGCCGGTTGCGATAAAGATTGGAATTTGGTTATCGGCTAAAACTTTCACTCGATTAATCGGATTAAGTTGTGATTTTACCAGCTCCTCAATAGATAAGTTGTAAGTTGCGGAAATTTCTGCGACTCGTTCTCTGGCTGAAATATGCGGGTCGGCAGAGTTGCAGACCGGAGCATCAAGATAGATTGCCCGGACTTTTTCCGGATAGGTTGTTGCGTATCGCAGAGCGAAGTAACCGCCCCAACTCATGCCGATTAAATTAGTTTTGGTATTAAGACCCAGTGATACGAGGAAATCATGAAAATCTTTCATAATTTCCACTCCGTTTTGATTGCATTTAGTGTCAAAGATATCAATATGAGCATGGTGAAACCCTCTTGATAATAAGTCAGTTGTACCGACTCTCTCTACAAAAGCCTCTGCCCATTGGGTGCACCATGACCAGCGACCGTCCGGGGCAGGGGTATAGGGAACAGCAACCCATGCGTTATAACCTTGGAATTGAAATTTGTAGCGTTTAAAATTGTACCATAATTCTTCTTCCCAGTCGGGAGAAATTTTGAAAACAGCCATAAAATCACCTCTCTTGTTTGCTTTTCATCAATAATTTAAGCTGACAAGTATTGAAATGCAAATTTTTTTGTAAAAAATTAGTAAAAATTATTATTTTTGACTTGATTTTTTTTATTTTGAGTATATTATTTATAACAATTGTAAAAAAATCTAACAAAAAGGAAGGTTATTATGGCTAAAACTATTTTTGAAGCTCAGTACGACGAGATGAGAAGGCAATCTCGCGCACAAGAGGAGGCTAATGCCTTGAAAGCAGGAGAGATAGCAGTTCAGCAGGAGCAGGCAGAAATTGCTAAACAAAGTCTTAATATACAGCAACAATATTATACAGAGCAAATTGAGATTGATTCACAATTATTGGCAATCGAAAATGAACGAATTAAGAAAGAACGAAGCGAAATTTTCTGTAATTGGTGCGGCCGCCGCATGCCGGAAGAACAGGCAACAGAGTATTTGGATATCAAGACATGTTCTTTAAATTGCAAAAATTCATATCGTAAGCATTTAATTGAAGAACAACGATTGATTTTCTGTGATATATGCGGTGCTGATTTGATTGAAGAATTGGTGGTAAGAGATTATGTCCGTGTCGAAATCGATGAAGTGGTGATGGATGATGGCACCAAAGAACCGTTTTATCTTGGTGATATTTGGTATGTTTCATCTGTTGAAGATATTATGCATACTACCGCTTTGCTTGATAGACTTCAATCGTGCAGTTATGAGTGTTTGGCGAAATATCTGAAAAAAGATGAAAAGTTTGTAGAAAATTATCAGTCTCTGAAGGGACAACTTAAAGATCTTATTGCAACTTATAACAAGGCTTGCCAATTAACAACAGAGTATCTTTTTGAGGATGCGTTGATAATTTTTGAGAAACTTAATGAGTTCCGAGAAGCCGCCAAGTATACTATGCTTTGCAAGCAAGCTATTGTCCGATACGCAGAAATGATAAAATCTTATCGGGAAAAATTACAGCCGCTTGAAGATACATTAAAAGAGCTTAAAGACACTCCTCGTTCTGTTGCAAAAAACAAAAAGATTGCAAAAGAGAAAATAAAGGAGTTGAAGAATATTAATAAAAGTTTCTTTAAAGAAATTTCACAAGATGAGTTAAAATATTCTCCGCTTGGAAAATTGGCTGCAGATATGGATGAACTTCAGAAACAGTACCAGGAGATAGCAGAAATATCCGATTGGG
>JAZRSP010000463.1:0-5098 GCA_045651565.1 Victivallaceae bacterium
CAACATATGTCCTGAACCGCAGCAGGGATCGCAAATGCGAATTTCCTCTGGCGAGGAAATTTTTAAGTGGGTAGTGTTGGAATTTTTGCTTGCATTATCTATTAACGCGTGGAGAGTTTCCCAATCAATGCGTTCAGCATCTTTCCACCCTCTTCGCACAAGTTCAGAGCCATTTCCACTTGCGATTGCGTCAAGAATTTCAGGCGAACACAAATCATAAGTTGGGTTTCCAATTCTGCCTTGGAGCCCCGTGCTATCGACAGAAAGTTCACGAATTCCTTCGTAGAGTTTCTTGCTTGTCCCTCGGCTATATTGGATGGTATTGAGACCACTGCTCTGCGCATCTGATTTGACAGTGCATGTATTTCTTCCTTCGGCAAAAGCGTTGACAGTTGATATATGAGCGTTACCAACTCCATACTCTTCTGCCAAACCAGTAACTCTCGATAACTCTTTACGGACATATTTAGCAACCTCTTCTTTTTTTACAGACTTGCCACAAATATCTACCCACTCATCACTCCCCACTCCCCACTCATCACTATCCACTGGAATATAGTATTCCATATCGTCTGCCAACTTGGAGTTGGGGTGATTGAGCATCCACAGCCGCCCCAGAGAGTTCTGAACCAGATACCGCACGATCCAATCAGGAGTAAACAACTGGGTCGCCGCAGGAATATCTTCGGTCTTGACGGTTTTGCCCATTACCTCATCTTTTTTCTCGGAAATATAGAACTGATAGAGCCAACCGATAACTTCCACACCGTCCGCAGCCACATCTTCGGTAATGGCATCACGGGTCTTCATAAGAATGGAGTTCTCTTTCATCAAATCATCGGGCAACAGCAGCTCCGTGTAATCATCGATTTTCTGAAACAGAAACGGCATCACCTTATTATAGGCGTTACACACCGAAACCAGCAGCAGCTTATAGGCTTCAGCCTGACCATCTACCGCAGGGATTGTACCATCCAGCAATCCCTTGATGCGTTCCCGATATTTAGAGTCGGCAACAAAAGTTTCATCAATATTGCCGCCTTTGGCTTCTTCAAGGATCTCCGGCTGAAAATGCCCCGGCAAGGGCGAAACAATGCGAATGGAGTTATACCCCATCACATCCATAAAACGCAATGCACAGAACCGGTTGAACCAAGTGTAAGCGATTTTATCGATCAACGCTTCATCGCCTTGTTTTTTCAACGCCTTTTCCAATTCTGCCACAGCCTGCGGCTTTTCACGGCGGGCAGCACTGTTTTCAGCCAGCACCAAGGGCAGAAGATCCTTGACGATCTTCTGCAACTCCCGGCGGGCATCCTGGGCAAATCTTTTCAACCGATTCGTATCCATAAAAGTTTTATCTCCTCATCAAAGTTGGATCCGCTTGCCGGATTTAAGTTTTTCCTGCAGATCTTTGCGGAGTTTTTCCAATTCACTCTGCCACAGAACCATATATTCAGCAAGGTCTTCTTCGCTTTCCAGCCACGGTTTATTGAAATTGACTTTTGCTTTGGGCATCGGAACGGATTCAATGGGCGTTTCTTCTTTCACTGGATGTGCCAGAAGATAGAGCTTTTCAAGCAGTGATTTATATCTGCCGCTTTCAAATTCTTCAAATCTGCCGCGCACATCATATACGCTCTGCTGCTTTTGCAGATTTTCCAGAGTGTCAGCAAAAAAGGCTGTAAATTCTTCCTGTTGCTCTTCATTCAACAACGCAAAATCAGCTCTGGATTTGAAATCACTGAGCAGCTCTTCAACCCGTTTACTGCAACTGGCGATTTCCTGTTTAACCAGATTCTCCAACTCATTCTGCAGAAGTTCGGTCAATTCTTTCAGCCGAGGCATCCGATTTCCCTTGAAGCACAGCGGAGAACACAAGATTTCGTCAAACTCCCGCCGTTCCGATACCATGACATTCGCAGGCAAGTCAATAAGATTATGCCGCTTGAATGCTTTTGCTGCATCAAAAATGACTTTACCATTGCCTTCCATAAACTGAATAATGGGGTCGATGTAATCTTCCTTATCATCGCAAAGCGCATCCAAATCTCCCAGAGAACACTCCGTAAAGAAGTATGACGCCGGTTTGCTTGCCGCTTTTTTCAATTTAGCCAGAGGATTCAGTAATTCGCCGACAAATGGATAATTATTGCGGGATGCTTCATATCCTGATAGTTTGGCCGCCAATTCTTTGAGTTTTTCAAGCAAATCTTTACCCAGCTGTTTCGGATCTTCCGCATTGGCTGGCTCCATAAAATATTCCTGATAAAACTCTTTGACCCGTTTGACCTGATGCGGTTCGTAGTCCAGTTGCAGCTCAAGAGTGACATTGTCCTGACTGTGAGTGTTTTTCAAAACGGCGATTTGTTTTTCTGCATCAAGGATTTCTCCGTCTGAACGCATTTCCAGTTTATTGCGGACTGAGAGTTTTGCAATCAAACAATAAATCGCCGCATCATACCATCCGTAAGGACGGCTCGAAAGTCTATCTTTCAACCCTTTGATGGTTGTCCGCAAACCGTTGTTTTTATTGGCTCGAAGTAAATTCAGTATTTCGGTTTCTGCTTCTGATAAGGGCGAAGAAAACAATTCCGGAGTGTTTGAACGGAAATATGCCGGAATATTGCTTTCAGAGAAAGGAGTGCCTTCAAGCATCTTGAGATTGGGATAAATCGTCTGAATCAACTCCTGACAGCCAGTCAGAATAAGCTGCTTTGCATTGACACACTGCAAAGCGCAGATATGACCATTGATGCAGAGTTGGGATTCGGTAAGTAATGCTTCCGTACGGGCTTTGATTTCCCTTTCCCGATCACGGTTGCCAAGCATCTTATTATCCAAGATACGCCGCACGCTTTCATTTTGCGTATTGCCGTTCAGTTTGGCATATTTTTCTGTTTTCAACATCAGCGTTACGTCTGTCATCAAGCGGGAATCCTGCGGCATAACCACCAACAGTTCAGATTTCCCCATTGATTCCATGACAAACTCATTGTTGCCGAAGCGATCCTGCCACGGCGTAATGATGTGTATAGCCAGCTCTTTTTCAGCATTCAGATTACGCCCATCCATCTTTTTACAGAAGGTATAATCAAATCCGGAAGATACGCAACGGATTTTCATGCCGCCGATGATCTGTTCAAAAATAATTTTATTCAGAAGATCAGAAACATCCGTAGTATCGATCGGTGTGTTTTTTATCTCTTTTTCAATGTCCTGCTCCTCATCAGTCAGATATTCGTAAAATTCACCATTACGCTGAATATAAGACTGGCTTTCCAGATTGTTGAGCGACTCCTGAACTCTTTTCAGTAAATCAGGAGCGTTTTCTGCAAAAGATTCACGCATCAATACTGCCATATTACGGGCAGTCGCACGGAAAGTACGGACATATTTTACCAAAAACAGCGTTTTCAAAGTGCGAATCGTAAAAATATCATCCGGCATTTGATTTTCTGCCGTCAAAATTGCCCGTACCGCATTGGATTTTACGGAATGGCGGATGCCTTCAAACATCAAATCAAAAGGAGCAAGACTGCCAACTTCTTTCGTTGCCAGATTTACTGCCACAGTTTGGAACACACCCAGCATTGAGCGTTCACCAACAGAATTATGCCGTCCTTCAAATATGTTGTGATCCGAAAGGTTTTGAATTGCAGACTGAAACAATCCGAACTGATACGGAATAAACGGATAGCAGGAAATAAAATCCTGTGCATCAGAAAAGTTTTTATAAACAGTTGCTCCGTCTGTAAAGTTGAAAAGTGTTTTGAAGTTATTGCTTTGCTCAATATAAATTCTATTAAGCTGCGGCAAAAACTCATCCTTTTTAGCCAGCAGACGCTTGCGGATAACCTCATCCACATTGGCACTGGTAAGTTTCAGACGATTGGCAAAACGAGCCTGAATTTTTGAGAAGTCATTGCCTTGCTTTTTGCCGATTTCGCCAAAAACGCTGGTCATATCTTCCTGGGCAGTCACGATAATCCAAGCCTGACCTTTGCAAACAGATGCCAGAGAGCAGGCCAACGTTTGCAAATTAAGCATCAGTTGCGTATTATCTGCGATGTACTGTCCGACTTCATCGACAAAAAAGTTTAATCGGAAATCCTTGGGCTGTTTGTCTATGTAGGATTTGACTTGTTTTGCAAAATCCTCGATAGAGAGATTATAATCCTTGCGGTATTTGTCAATGATACCGCTGGCAGAGCTTTCCGGTTCGCCAGAGATTTCAGCATATGCCTTGGCAATATTGCGTCCTTCCAAGATTGCTTGTGTTCTGCCTTTATCCCAAGACTTATTGGCAATTCTCTGGAATGCTTCCTTAAAATCATCATACAGATTACGGCTATCCAAATCACGCTCAAATTGAGCAATGTATCCCTGTTTGCCGTAGTAACCACACATTTCGTCAAATACTTTTACAAATACAGAAAGCAAGGCGTCTGTCTGCTTGGTGGTAATAGCGTCTGACTTTTGATCAATATTGAAAAGAATGCTTTTGGACGGCATTTGACATGCTTTTTTTAAAGAAGCCTGCAATTCCGCATCGCCATCACATTTGGGGATAAATAACTCAGCAACAGTTTTTCCCCCCACAGTTTCATTTTCGAGCAACAATGCAAGCATTTTCAGCAAGTGGGATTTACCAGAACCGAAAAAGCCGGAGATCCAAACCCCATTTTGGGTTTTAACATTGTAATCGTTGTAAGCCGATAAAAACGCTGAAAGACTTTTTTTAATTTCATTCGTCAAAACATATTCTTCGACTTCATTGAGAAGACCGCTGGCATCATCCGCTTTGATGACTCCCTCAATAGGACGATCAATTTTCTTTGAAAAAATATCAGTTAAAGCTGTCATTTTTGCAATTCCTCAAATTTCATAGCGGGTAATGTCGTATGCTCGATAATATTTGTCGTCAGGCAACTTGCCAAATAACCGCAAAGAAGCCCCTTTCTCAAGTGATTGCTCATACTCTCCCGGGAAAAACAATAATGTAGGAAAGTCCTTGGCAACACGTTGTAGATTATTCAAGATATTGTGAGTTCTGATATAAGGGAACACCTCCCCAACTCCGGTCAAAAACAGAACA
>JAZRSP010000464.1:0-2710 GCA_045651565.1 Victivallaceae bacterium
GGGGTGGATTTTGCCGAAAGAATGCACGAGATCCACGCTGAACTGCTGACCTTGCAGCAGGAATCCAATGAGCTGATGGCGAAGATTTCCGCCAACTTCAAGGAGCTGGAAATATGAATGATATTATCCAGCCACATGGAAATTATCAGGAATTGGAATCCTACCAGAACAGTGTAGTCATTTTTGATGCCACTAGTGATTTTTGCCAGTGGTATTTGAAAAAAAGTGATCGTACCGTAGATCAAATGATACAGGCTGCAAGAAGCGGAAAACAAAATATCATTGAAGGATGTTTGGCATCGGGAATCAGCAGCGAAACAGAAATAAAACTTGTAGGAGTCGCCAGAGCCAGTCTTGAAGAACTGTTGGAAGATTACCGGGATTATTTGCGGGTACATCGGCTGCCTTTATGGAAAAAAGATGATCAGCGGATCATGCAAATTCGCCAACTCGCCATACAAAAGAATAAGACCTATGAGACTTATAAATCTTATTTCTTGCCCAATAATGCTGAGCTTTTCTGCAATACGGCTATTTCACTGATCCACCAGACAAATTATCTGCTTGACCGTCAACTGAAATCATTAGCAGACAGTTTCGCCGAAAAGGGTGGTTTGCGGGAACGGATGTATAACGCCAGAGTGAATAATCGCAATGCAAAACAGGAAAAGGTCTTGTCTCTCCTGCGGGAAATCTACCGGGAAGTTGCCGAATCCGGCAATGAAAGTTTGCTGAAAAAGATCGAAGAAGCGGCAAATCTGCTGAAAGGAAGGCAAAGATGAAATATCTCTCAAAAATAAGACTTATAAGACTTGTAAAACTTATGTATTCTATAAAAACAGCAACCAAAGAGGTACAAAAATGACTCCTTTACAAATAATATTATCTTCCATCGGAGCTTCTGTAGTTTGTTCTACGGCAGTTATTTGGCTGCTCAAAACATGGATTTTTGCCAGATTAACAAAATCAATTCAACATGAATATGATAAAAAACTGGAAAATGTCAAAACTGCTTGCCAAAAGTTTCTCGATGAAAATCGGATCTCTTTCAGTTGGTGGCATGAAGAACAGGCAAAAGCAATTAAAGAAACTTATATTGCTATTGCAGAATTATGCATCGCTGTCCGTTCCCGGATCAATTGTGTTGAAAAGGATGTCCAAAATTGCAGTTGTCACAAGACTGTCATAGAAAAACACAAACATGCAAAAAATATTTGGGAATGCAATAAAATTTTCATTGACGAAAGATTGCACTCTCAAATTGATGAAATCCTTTCAATAACGCTTGAGATAAAGACAAATGCATCTCAGGCAAAACACAGCTGTGGTCAAAAAAAACAGGAATCTCTTGAATATTGTCGTAAAAATAGAGATAAAATTGATTCCATTTTGTCGGAACTCCGAAAAGAACTGCGAACAATCATGTCCGGAGGGAAAATAAAATGATCAATAATGAGCCATGGGAAAAACAAAAACAACAACTTGAAATGTTGGAGAAATGGTGTAAGGCAATTTCTGAGTTTTCTGAAATTGAATCAGATCGAATGACTGCTATTGGTCTGTTGAATAATTATGATCGGATGAGAGCAATACAATTTCTGCTGAAAGTCGGACGACTGTACTACAATCCTGATCCTGTTTTCTTGCAGGATTTATTGTCGGGCAATATTTCAGATTTTCTAATACAATACAATTTGGGTTGTGTCGCTCAAACGATTATTCCTGTTGCTGTTTCCAAGTATGTTGTCGAGGAGGGCATGAAAGAAATTGCCAAAAAAGTTCTTGAATCAAACTACCGCAATAACTGGTGGGGGATTTGATTATGGGAAAAAAACTGAAACAGACTCCGTATATTGTTGCTTTTTTGGACTTTCTTGGTGCAAGCGAAAAAATGGAAATGTCCGGGGAAAGTGATGTGTTTTTGCAACAAATATATAGAATTTACAATATCGCCATAGGAGAGTTAAAGCTCGTTAAAAAAATTGGGCTGTTAGATCTTGATGTAAAAATTTTCAGCGATAATATTCTTGTTGTCCAGAAGATAAGGAATAGGGATAATCCTATACCTGAGTTCGTAGAAGTTCAATCATTTTGCCGACTATTTCAGTCATATGCATTTGAACAGGGATTACTTGTGCGTGGTGCCATTACAAAGGGAGCTTTTTTTATAAATGAGATTTTTGTTTATGGTGCGGCCCTGTCAAAAGCCTATCGTATGGAATCTCATCATGCAAAATATCCACGAATAATTGTTGATCCATGCATATTTTCCTTGGGGAATATTCCAGAGTTTTTACTGGCTGAAAATTCTCAAAATGGTGTTTGTATAAAATGTGATCCGCATAACACGTATTATTTAGATCCATTCAGTTTCATGCATGAACATTTCACGCAAAATGACTTTAACAATCTACTTTTGAAAGTAAAAGAAATTATAGTTTCAGGATATGCAGAATCCTATCCAAAGAATTCCACTGTTTCTGAAAAGTATATATGGTTGGCTAAAGCATTTAATGAATTTTGTGATCGTAAAGATTTAATAGAACATAAAGTTTTAACTTCAGTAGTTGAGGTGCAATAATGAAACGACAATTTCTTGCAGCTGAAAATTATTGCAGCTCTGTGCGGGATGGTACACATGATACACCAGCTCCAACTGTTTCGGGTTTTAAATTGGTGACAGGAAAGCATATAAAAAATGGAATAATCG
>JAZRSP010000465.1:0-2949 GCA_045651565.1 Victivallaceae bacterium
CTAAATTCCCCTTAGAAACGCTCAATGTATAAGTAATTCCAGTAGAAGTTTTTGAACCTTCAATATTTCCCGCATCATATTCAAAGTCATATGCTGCAAGAGTTCCCAAGGTCATCAGCTAAACAACCACCCCAATAATACCGCAATGAATCTTCTTCATTTCGCTCCTCCCGTGAGCTTGCTTTTGTTTATCTGCTCTCGTTTAACTTTTTGTTTTTTCTTAAGTTGGAAAAGCATTCCGAGGCAAAGAGAATTTCCTTGGTCTGAGGAGGATTGAAACAACTCAATGGCCTTGAGTTCATCTTTTTCTATATTCCCCATCCCGATCATATAAATACCCCCCATAAGCATTTGTCCTAAAGGACTACCGGCATCCGAAGCTTCTTTTGAAAGTTGAATCCCCTTTTTTATATCTTTTCTTCCCTCCAGATAATATGATGCCAATAATGCTTTCCCGTCTGCATTCCCTGCTGCAATAGCTTTTCGAATATACTCCATGACGAGCTGAGGATTCCTTTTCCCTCCGCCTCGGCGTTTGGCAATAAACATTGCAGCTTTTATCATTGCATCCGAATTTCCATTGTCAGCGGCTTTGATATACCATTCTCGAGCTGAAATGTTATCGTTTTTCCCATATTCATAGCAACGCCCAAGGTAATATTGTGCATCCGCATTTCCCTCCTTGGCTAAAACTGTCAGTCCAGGGATGGCTTTCAGATAAGATTTTCGCCCGGAAATTGGGTTTTGAACAATGCCTTTACGACCATGGAAAAGGTAATCTCCGATGAAATATGCCGAGAAAGCTTCATCTGGAGTTTTCATGCATAATTCAAATGCCGCTGCGTAATCTCCTGATTTCTCATAGGATTGAATGGCGGACTGTTCAGCCTCACCCGCGATACCGCATAATAACAGAAAAATTGCTAGGATTCGACAGCGCATAAAGTTAACTTCCAGCCATTATGGAAATTACTTTCCCGGTTTTCGCGTCTATTTTGATTTTTGCAGCAAAATCCGGACCGATGCTGTTTCGAGGTAATGGATGGAATGGTAGTATAACTGTATAAATACCTCTCTCTAATGTAACTCTTATCTTCCCCGCTTTATCATAATTGAGCATGTTGGCTTTTAGGGCTATATCAATTGCCTCAGATTCAGAAATTATCTTGTCTTGCTGTTTTGTTGATATTAAATAAGGAATCAATTTTGATGAATATAAAGTGATATATTTATCTTGCAGATCAAAATGACCGTAATGAATTTGAATATAATATTTCCCCGCTTTCATTTTTTTCTCTAAGAAAATATTGTCAAGTGAAAATGGAATGACAATAGACGCCTGTGCTGGTATAAATATTTTCCAATCAGGTAAGCGTCGTTTGCGAAAATCGGGTTTAATAGAAAAGAGGAAATGTGTCTTTTCATCATAGAATTTTACTTCAATATTGTCCATGATGGTTGAAATGTCTCTATTTAATAAAATTTCACTCTCACATGTCCCGGTGTTTGTAAATGAAATATATTCCGTATCGCCGTTTTTTGAAGCGAGAAGATTTATAATGATATTTTTGTCTGCGGCATGACTAATCCCGCCAAAACAATAGAAAACAATAAAAATATATTTGAGCATATTTTTTACTCCTTATTCAAAAGACGTTGTTGCAAAGTTGTTGGAAAAGTTGTTGATGGACTGTTTTTAGGATATCCGGCAGGAATATCGGCAATGGTATAATCATATGCAATTCCAGCGGTGTTAACATAAATGGCAAAATTGTTGTCGGAATCCGAGACATTATTCGGTCTTCCAACGGATCTATAAGTAGTCGGCGTGTGGGTATGAAAAAAGGCAACTGCATATTTCGCACCTAATGCAATTGGCGAAACAGAAGATAAATTACAGTGCGGTCGTGCTCCAGGTAAAGCACTAGCCCCGTCCCAAGGACCAACATATGGACCGACAAAATAATTGACAGCGGAATATGTTCCGTTTCCGGATGTATCAAGTTCAATCCAGAATCCTCGTTCCCTACGTTGATTGGGAGTTCCTGTGCAGTCATCCAACGTTGCTTGCCATTCGGAGGCCATTCTTGAAATCACGGTTGAATCCGCAATAATTTGCGAGTAGGTCGGGAAATTTACCGTCACATCTTTTTCCGGAGTTGTGAAATCGGCCCCGTCGACTATGGTTTTCAGACGAAGTTTGAAAATCCCGGCGACTCGCGCATACCAATCTATGTTTCCGGTCTGATTCAGTAAATCCATCCATGTTGTAGCTCCGATTCCAATACGCTTTATTTGCACTACCGGCGCACTGGCTCCAGTAAATACGGAAGACGGGTCTGCTGTAACTGTAAAAACGGATTTGTTGTCGTGCTTTAACATCAGATTTCCCTTGGATATATCAAAATCAACTTTGTAAGCGATGACTTTGATATATTTTCTACTGCTTCCACAATCGGCCCATACGCTGAGAATATCTGGGCTTGACGTGGCAACATTAACTGTAGTCTGGCCTGTCGTATTACCTGAAAAATGGTCTCCCAGCAAACACCAAAAACCGCACGATGCATCCCATTCAGGGGTATCCGCGGGCCAAGATGTTCCACTGGGAGCAATATGTGCTGTTAAAGAGACACTGTTTGAATTTGTAGAGTCAACCCAAATCGTTTCTGCGTTTGTAATCTCAGATGGATTATTCTTCGTTGATGTCTTCCCTTCTCCAGAAATGCTGCCAACTCCGATAACCGTCATACTACCCGAGTCAGAAACTCCGGGGCGGTCGGTTGGTCTGGCAGAGATATTGTATATCCCGGGATCGGGGGTTCCCATGGATGCTGAAAACCATCCAGGCACATCCCAGCAGCTACGGTTGAATATAATACTGCTTTTATTATTTTGGGTCTGCCCGTTTACCGTCCAGTTGCTGGCTTTGCTGCTGGTTCCTTCGTA
>JAZRSP010000466.1:0-4674 GCA_045651565.1 Victivallaceae bacterium
AAAAAGATTATGAGGCAATTGTGGAAATTGTAACACGTTGCTGTGCACAAACGGAAACGGAAGTAAAATGACAACTGACTATCAACAATTAGCCCAAAAACATTCGGCACTTGCAAAAGACCTTTTGCGGGTGGATTCTGACAAGTGGAGTGTTTTTTTTGAAGAACTTTGCGGAAAATCCGGCAAAGGCGGATATTTGGGGCAACATTATGCCCGCCGCTTGCAGGATGATTGCAACGGTTCTTCAGTTGAGGATTTTTGTCAGTTTTTGCAGCAGTATTTACAGCAGAACAACAACTATGTTTTGACTGTGTTTTGCGGTCTTGGGCAGCACTTATTTCAGGATTACTTCACTACTGTCTTGAAGGATGTTTACCGGCAGTTTTTTGCTAAATATGGCGATGAATTAAAAAAAGAAAACTTGAAACGAGCCCAAAAAGGTTTACCGCCATTGTCAAAAATTAATATGGATGAGCGGGATGAAAAATCTGATCCGTATGAAACAATCACATCCCCTGATTCTGGTGCTGATTCAGAAAGAGTCTGGAAATTTGACAAGGATATTCACCCCAATATCCTTTATTTTGCACAGCATCCAATCGAGGTTTGGAAGAGTAATCAAAAAGATTTTCTCACCCTTTGGATGGCTTATGTCTTAAAGTATGACTACGATTATATTGCCCATACTCTGAATTTCCCCCAAGCCAATGCGGTCGCTGCCCGTATCCGGAATTTTAAGAATAAAGAGTTGTCATACGCTGCAGATGGCTCCTCTGATTCAAAAATACTTAATGAATGGCTCAGCCATTCGTGCACATTGCAATTCGTAACAAAATCACCCAGTTTGCTTTTAACTCTTTATTTGCCTTTCGATTGCACTGAACCTGATAAAAAATATATCCGGTTGGAATTGCGTTTTATTGATGGCGATCTCGTTCACCACGCCGGAGTCAAATTCGGAAATATTATTTCTGAAATAAAAGCTGGCTGGGGCGAACTCAAACTTTCAGATTTTCATACCGTCATTGACAAAAAAATTGGCTGTATAAAGATCATTGGAAATAAGAAAGAATTTGAAGCATTCCCCATTTATCAACCGGAACAATTTGTAACCGTTTTAACGGATGAACTCTTTCAAAAATGGAGTTCATCTTCCTCTGATTCTGCAAGATTTATTGCCGATTTCGGTACAGGCTTGGCGTGGCTGCTGAACCGGGACATAGATTATGAACGCTATGGGGCTCCCGGAAAATTTGATTATGATGATTTGGATGTTGTGCCGCAAGAGGCTTTGTGTCTTTTCGGAACAAATCATCAATGCGATAATGGAGTTCTGCCGCAGCACGGTTTTATATTTCCGCTGGAGTGGCGTTTTCATCCGGAATATGCCAATCCTTACAGTTCTCTGCTGCCCCAGCCGATCATTGACTTGGCAAAAAAGATCGCAGAACAGCAGAAGGTTGATTACGGCTGGGGATTACATCCATCGTTTCGCTTTTTTCATGATCAAATCGATTTTTCAAAATTGACCATTCTGGGCAGTACGGATGAAGCCGTGGCATCCGCCTATCTTTCGTTGTCAGTATCTTTGACTTTGGCGGTGAAAGAGTATGCTGTTCCTAAACAAATCTTTGCTTCTGCTCAATATGATTGGCAGACCGATTCGCTGCAAAAGATAAATCTGCTTGATCATAAATTACATATTGCTTCGGACTGGACCGCAGACAAATTTTTTGTCGCCAGCAGTCAAAAAGAAGAAGCAAAAGAAATTATTGCGGCAGAAAAATTTAATTTTGAGGCAGTTGGATGTGATTTGGCAACGCAAATCGCATTTCATCATCTTGAGTCTTTGCGACCTGATAAAGCGTCCCCTTTGAAAACGGTTGCCGATCCGGATCAGAAATTTCACCGCCCCGAACTGGCGACAAAACTTTCTGCTCTTTCAAATGCTTCCTGGGATAAAAAAGAAAAGAATTCTGACGGAAAAGAAGTCTCTCTTCCGCCTAAACGCAACAGTTTTGTTATTCTTTCCGGCAATCCCGGTATGGGGAAGAGTATTTTAATGTCTGATATTTATCAACAGTTTCAAAAGAACCATACAGTTTGGGCTTTTGCCTGCAATGCTGGTGATAAAAATTGTGTGGAAAATTTTATTAAGTCAATAGCTTACCAAATAGCCGCGGCTTCACCGGCATTTGCCGCGATTGCATTAAATAATCTTTCGGAGGTGCACTCCGATGCCGCATTTGAAGAGATGTATCAAAAGTTGGTGTATGAGCCTTTGATTGCCACTGCTGACAGAAATATGAGTCACCGCTATTATATATTGGTAGATGGTTTGGATGAAGATGCTTCCGGGAAAATTTGTGATTTACTGACGGATGATACAATGCAGTTTCCTGCCAATTATGCGGTGGTTGTATCCACCCGCCCAATTTCCACATTATTGACAAAATTGAAGACAAAAGGTACAGGAATCCTTGATCTGGGAGCGGAGGAATTTTCCCCGGCGTGTGCAAAAGATTTGAAGTCATTTATCCGCTACTATGTGAATCATAATGAAGATGTGAGAAGCTGCTGGCTCAATGCCGGATACAATGATGATGAACTGGTTGAAAAAATCAGCCAAAAGGACAAATCTTTTCTCTATGCACAATATGTCTTGCAGGGAGTTGCTGACGGCATGTATGATTTTGACCAGTTGGATCAGGAGTTGCCGGCAGGTTTGACCGCTTTTTATCAAAAGAGTTTTGAATACCGTTTTGACGATCAGACAAAATATGACGCTATCCGTCCACTCCTGAAACTGTTGCTGGAAAAAGGCTCTGTTTCCGTTGAAGATGCTTCTCACCAGATCCCGCTGGTTGGCAGATCGGTAAAGCTTTTGCAAGGTTACTGTGTGGTAAGCAACAATATTCTTTCTTTGAGCGATGCCTCATTGCGGGAATGGTTGCAAAACAGTATGCTTAACCCTGATTTTGCAATTTTTTGATGAAAGAAGGTGTTTTTATGTCATACTGCAAAAAAAAATGCTCCAATAGGGCCAGATAACAACCCTAACTAAAGGAGCAAAAAATGGATAACAGTTATCATGATGTTACAAGCAAGATCGAAAAAATGCGGGAACTCGGTGTGGAACCGGACAACAGTGTGATTGAAGCTTTGCGGGAAATCAATATTCCGCATTACAAAGCCGCTTTTGTCGGAAAGTTCCAGGTCGGAAAAACTCACATCATCAACAAGATTTTTCTCAATGATGAAAACCTTCTTGCGGAAGGCATCGGACTTTGCAAAACCGCTGTGACCGTTGAAATCAATCATGGCGACAATAAGCAGTTCAGCTATTGCAATGGTAATCAGATCGACGTTGTGACCAATCCCGGTTGTGAAACGATCTCCAAAGTGACGGCGGCGACTGATGATGAGGAACGGCAGGAACTTTTCTGCAATGTGGAAAATGCAGTATTGAGCTATCCCAATGAGCTCTTGCAGAATGTCAGTATTTACGATACTCCCGGAATCGATGACCCCAACGAAGAGTTGCTGCGGGAAACTACTTATAAATTGCTGCCGACCGTGGATATGGCAGTTATGGTGGTCGCTCCCAAAGCACTTTCGCAGGTCGAATTGCGTTTCTTGCAGAAAAAAGTTTTCAGCTGCGGTATCGGCAATTTCATGATCGTTGTCTCTTGCAAACCAATGGATAATTGCAGTGAAGATGACGAAGCAGAATTGCTTGAATATATCCAGAATCAGCTGCACTCCATCGGCAGAGCGGATCTTCCGGTTTATTTCTATCGGGAAGATGAAAGCGGCACGCCGATTTCCGGAGAAAAAAATCTGGCGGAAGTAATTGTGGAAAATGCCAAACGTTTCACGCTTGATAATCGCTGCAATAAACTTTATAGAGCGATGTCTGCGCAGTTGTATAATGAAATTGAACGGCTTAAAATCGAAAGCAGTGTACACGGAAAAACTCAGGCTGAACTTATCCGGATGCGGAGTGAAGCAATTCAGGCGTTGAGTGAATTGGGGCAGGAAATCTTTGAACTGCAAAATGAATTCAATATCCGTCTTTCGCAACAGGGAACAATTTGTATTCACGGATTTGAAGCTGATCTCAAAACTGCACAGGAAAAATTTATCGCCCGTTTGAAAGAGGCTGACGGTCTGGGCGAAGCTCAGGATATTCTGAATAAGGCAGACTGTGATTTTCAGCAGGAAGTGGAAGACATTATTGTGACAAGGATGCATGATTTTTATGATGCTGCCAACAAACTTGTCAACGAAATGAAAGGCGACCTTAAAAAACGCTGGAAAGAATCTCCGTGTTCGGCAATGATCCGGGAAATTGATGGCGGCAGAGTGCAGAAGTGGAACAGTACGCTGGTTACTTTCGGTGATTACTTCTTGAGTGGATTGCTGCTGCCGGGAACATTTTTCCTCTCCATCGGATTGCGTTTTATCCTCGGCAAGATTCCTGGCGTCAAAAATCTCATGCCTTCCAATTTGGTCAAAGGCTATATGGTTGGCGTTGCAGAAGATTCTCTTGCGAAACAGCTGCCGCACCTGATTGCTGAATTTGGAGAGCATGTTGCCAATGAGCAGAAAAAAATCGGAGATTTCATTGCCGAAGCAAACCGGAAAGAAATGGATCGTCAGAAAAGCCTGCTT
>JAZRSP010000467.1:0-6088 GCA_045651565.1 Victivallaceae bacterium
TTGTGTCAAAGGGATTTGCAACTTTTCTGCTTCTTCTAATTTTTCTCTGTGGAGAATGGAGAGAGGGCTATTTGCCGACAAAATCCGAGCCCGTTTGGTCATTTAGAAAATTATTTATCAAAAACGGAGTTGGAAAGGTTGTAAAAACAGAGCAAATAAGCACGGCGGCACTGTTGAAAGCAATGTCATTTGTAACAAATTGCAAGAATTTCTAAATTCATAATTTTGAGAAATTTATTATTTTAGTACTTGATTTTTATTTTTAATGGTATTATATTATGATACCACTCAAAAATATAATTTGGAGAAAAAAATGGAATTGTCGCTTGGAATTGATATTGGAACTACTAAAATTGCCTGCATTGTAAGAGATTGCAAAAGCAGAAATATGCTTTTTTGTAAAAATGCAGAGCATAGAGCCGAATTGGCGTCAGGAATTCAATCGGTAAAAATTCATTACCAAACCCTTTTAAAACTTTTATCAGAAATTCCAGACGAATTGCGTTCAAAAATTGCTTTTATTGGAGTGTCAGGTCAGATGCATGGAGTTTTGTGCTGGAATGATACTGAAACTACGGAACTTTTTACTTGGCAGAGCAAGGCAAAAAAATTGTCAAAATTTCAGCAGATCGAGCCATCACTTCAGCATGGATTCGGCATAACTTCTTTGGCTGAATTATTAGAAAATGGTGTGGATTTAGATAAATATGAAAATTCTGGAACTATACATGATTATGTGGTTTATTGCCTTACGGGGAAAAAAGGGAAAAGTGTTATAGATTACACAAATGCGGCAAGTTGGGGTGCCTACGATATGAGCAAAAATATTTTCAAAAAAGAGGTGCTTGATCAGCTTGGTATTCCGGAAAAAATTTTACCGGAAATTGTTGGTGTAGGGACTTGCGTTGGGAAAAGTTGCAACTTCCCATATTTAAATGATGGTATTCCGGTAATGGCGGCAATCGGAGATAATCAAGCGAGCGTATTTTCATCTCTTGAAAATATTGATGAGGAGCTTTTCCTGACTATTGGGACTGGCATTCAACTGTCAACGGTGGTTGATAAAATCTATAATGGAGTAGAACTGCGTCCTTTTATTGACAATAAATTTTTAGCAGTTGCAGCTCCCCTATGTGGTGGGGCAGCTTGGGCATGGTTATGCGATTTCATCCAAGATGTATGCAAAAATTTTTGTGGCAGCGAATTAAGCAAAGAAGAAGTTTACGCTCTTATGGATAAATTGGCATTGTTGGAGTTTGACAGCAAAGATTTGCCGAAAATCAAGCCAAATTTTTTAGGTGAGCGAGGGAAGAGCGAGTTGCGTGGAAGTATTCAGGATTTGACTTTGAATAACTTTTCTATAGGCAAAATTTCTGCGGCATTAGCATTGGGTATTGTGGCAAATCTATTTGAAATGATGCCGCAAGAAATTTGGAAGAGCAAAAAAAGTTTGAAGGCTTCTGGTAATGCAATTAGAAAGAGTGCGGCTTTGCAGAAAGCTTGTTTTTGTGTAAGTTCAATGAACCCGGTAATCCTCGAAGATTGCGAAGAAGCAGCTCAAGGTGCGGCTAAATTAAGTGAAAGATTATTGAGATCATGAGAATATTTGCATCGGGTTGGAGTGATAATAAGGATGGTCCGGGCTTAAGATACATTATCTATTGCAAAGGTTGCAATTTGAATTGTTGTTATTGCGGAAATCCGGAAAGTATAAATGCTCATATTGAGGTAATGCATTATGCTGACCGCACAAGTTTAGTGGATTTATCCAAGTGCTGTCATCATAATTTGAATTGTCAAGAGTGTCAAACTTTTGAGTGTGTGAAAATTTTTCATCATCCTCAAATGGAGTTGGCTGGTGAGGATTTGAGTGTCGCAGAGATTTTTGATAAAATCAAAAAAATGCAGCATATGATTAATGGAGTTACCTTTGGCGGTGGCGAGCCGTCTTTGCAATGTGATGAGGTTTTGGAACTGGTAACTGAACTTAAAAAAATAGGAATCCATACTGCAATAGAAAGCAATGCATCAACTGTAAATTATCAAAAATTTTTAGGTAAGGTTGATTATTTAATTAGCGATTTAAAGGCAGGTTCAACTGCCATGTACAAAAAAATTACCGGTCAATCCGATAGTTTAGTAAGAGAAAATTTATTATCTGCGGCAAAGTTGCAGAAAGATTTTTTAGTTAGAATACCACTTATTACTAACTATAACACCTCTGAAGAAGAGTTGCAGGCAATGCGAAAGTTTTTGCTGGAATTAAAATCGCAACGAGATGAACTGCAAGTACAAGTTTTACGGCTTCATCATGCAGGAACGGTTAAGTATCAGGCTCTTAACCGCAAATATTTATTGGAAAATGTAGAGATTCCGCAAGTTGATTTACAGAAAAATTTTGAAACGATGTTGTTTCAAGATGGGTTTAAGGGTTTAGAATTTTAACTTTAATGATAATAAGGAGAACATTATGAATATTTATGCTGAAGGTGTAGAAATTTTGCGCCAATTTAAAAAAGAACAAAAAATTGTTAATAGTTGGTTCTATGTGCAGGAACAGAAAATGGAGATTATTAAAAAACTGAAAAAAGAAAAATCAATCATGATTAATTCTCCATTAGGACAAGCAATGATTTTAAAGGAATTGGCAAAAGTAATAAAATTAGAAATTATGCCGGGATCAGTTTTTGCCGGAACTCAAGATGTAGCTTTTTCTCCATCGTATGCGTTGATCAATCCGGCTTTCAAAGTCGAGAGTTTTGGGGGGTACTGCGATCCTTGTGCAATTTATGATGATGTAGTTATTGAAGGTGATTTAACTTTAGACCGCGTAGAAAAGGTTCGCACATTTTATCGAGAAGATGAATATGCAGCTCAACTTTTTAAACATTATGATAATTATGAAAATGAAACTTGTGAAGTTGTATTTTTTATGGAACCGGTAACCGGTCATACCATCCCTGATTTGCGTCCATTTTTGCGTGAAGGGGTAGTAAATATGCAAAAAAAATGCAGTGATTCTGAGTTTGGCAAGGCTATGAAAACAGCATTGGATGCAGTTTTGATTTTGGGTGAAAGATATCGAGAATTGGCACTTTTTGATGCAGAAAAAGCACAAGATGAAAATGAAAAACAGCGTTTAATTGAGCTTGCTGCAAGATTGGAAAAAGTACCAGTTTGCGGAGCGGCAAATTTAGCTGAAGCAATTCAATTATTTATTCTTCTTTGGGAAGTAATGGTATTGGAGCAAGCACCAAATCCTTATGCCTTTTCAGTAGGAAATATGGATAGAATTTTTGCTCCTTATATGGAAGGTGTTTCAACTCAAGATGCCGTAGCTTATTTCCGCCATTTATTAGCGTTTTTCATTGTTGGCAGCCGCGGCTGGGCAATTTCACAAAATATTATGGTAGGCGGCAGTGATGAGTTTGGAAATGATTTAAGCAATTCTGCTACTTATGCAATTTTGGAGGCATTTTTCATTAGTAATGATCCGCAACCAGCTTTGTCCGCAAAAATTCATAAGGGTACACCGGATAAATTTTATCAGGAATTGGGAAGATTTTTTGCAACTCCGGGACACTCTACACCATCACTTTTTAATGATGATTCAATTTTTGAAATGTTGCGGAAAAATGGTATTGCTGAAAGTGATTTGCCTGATTATTCTATTGCCGGCTGCCAAGAACCTTTAATTATGGGGAAAAGTTCACTCAATACGACCAATACTTGGTTGAATTTGGGTAAGGTTTTGGAATTGACTTTGAATAATGGACAATCGCTCATCAGCAAAAAACAGCTTGCTCCGACATATAACGAAATGAATTATCCGTCGTTAGAAGCCGTTTGGGCAGATTTGGAAAATGCTTTTTTCAAAATGCTGGATCACTTTTTGCCAAAAATGGCGGAAGCAGGTAATGGTTGCACCGCAATTTTAGGAAATAACAAGCCGGTACCAATGACTTCAATTCTGCATGATGGTTTGAATTTTGATTGCGATATGCGAGATGAGAAAAATCCTGGAATCACTTATAATGGTAGCGGTTGTCTAATTCATGGTCTGAGTGTGGTTGTCGACTCAATTTATGCAATTAAACAAGCATTGCCGATTTTTGGAGTGGAAAAGATTTTAGCGGCATTGCAAAATGATTATGTAAATTTTGAAGATGTACAGGAATTTTTGCGTTGTCAGCCGAAATACGGTAACGATATTGCTGAATTAGATGCTATCGCCGCAAGAGTTGCTGAAAAAGTAGCAAAAAAAGTTACTGCCTTAAAAAATAATGCCGGAAATTCTTACTGTGCAGATTTTTCTACTCCAAGCACTCACCTTTTGTATGGATACTGGGTTGGGGCAACTCCTGATGGCAGAAAGTCAAGAAAAATGTTAGGTTATGGGATTGACCCGCGCCCGGAATGTTGCAGAACTCCATTGCAGAGTCGTATTTTAAGTGCCAGAAAGTTGCCATTTCATCTTATGACAGGAGGTTATGCTTCACATATTGGAATTCCATGTCAAGGCAGCTCGTTGGATAATGCCGGAGAATGGATGAAAAATAATGTAATCAAGCCATTATTTGCGCTGAGTGACTCCAATGAAGTACCGTACTATGTATATTTTAACTTGGACAGCACCGAATATTTAAGAAAAATTTTGAAAGATCCTGAAAAATATGTGCCAAGCGGGGTTTATATTATGCGAATACATGGTACATTTGTAAATTTCCTTGATCTTTCAAGTGCAATCCAAGAAGATATTATTCAACGTTTGGAGGTATCAGCAGTATGAGAATGATAAATCCAAGTAAAACTGCTGAATTTAGAAATCTGATTTTTCGAGAAATTTTACAAGGGAAATACAAGATTGGTGAAAAATTACCGGCAGAAAGAGAGATGGCAGAAAATTATAATATAAGTCGTGTCACTGTCCGCAGAGTTTATGATGATTTAGCTTCCAGTGGTATTGTGGTTCGCAAGCAGGGAATTGGTACTTGTGTGGCAAATTTATGTCGGGCAAATCATAATTCAGGGAATATTATTGGATTATTGATTAATGGACAAGATCGTTTTGCTTGGGATTTTATCAGAGAAATTGAGGAGCATGTCAGGATCTCTGGCGGGCTTCTGGTTTTGCGTTTAACTGATAATAATGCAGAACTTGAAGAAAATGCAGCTATTGATCTGGTGGGGCAAGGAATTCAAAATTTAGTAATTTGGGCATCCGGAAGAAATTTTCATGCAGAAACTTTTGAAAGATTACGAGTTTTAGGAACCAATATGGTATTTTTTGATCGTATGATTCCGGGAGAATATGCTGATTATGTCGGAGTTGATAATTGTGATATCATGAAACAATTATTTGAAAAAGCTGGCGAAAAAATTGAAAAAGCCTTGTTTCTCAATCATGCAATCCCATTTGATACTGATAAATTGAGAGAAAAGTATTTTATCGCAGAGTGCAGTGCCAGAGAGATTGCACCTACGGTAAAAAGAATAGATTATGACGAGTTAAAAAATATTAACTGCACGGAATTTGATGCGATCTTTTGTGTAAATGATGACATGGCAATGCAACTTTTGAAATTTAATTCAGAAGTGGAAGTTTTTGGAATTGACGGTTTTTGCAATAATATTGTAAGTTATCGCCAGCCAATGAAGCTTATGGCACAACGAGTAATTGAATTATTAGCGAAACAAAGGAACTCCGGAGATAAATGGAAGAGCATTAAAGTTTTTGAGAAAGGTGTGATTTGTGAAAAAGAATTGTGAGTTATTATTTTTTCAGCCTAACCGCGTTTGGAGATGTTATTTAGGCGGAAAATTGCTGGATAAGTTTATGGGAAATAGCAATCCCAAAGTTGATTTATTCCCTGAGAATTGGCTGGGGTCAATTACTTTAGCGGATAATGGAGAGCATAGCCAATCAGCGCAAGAAGGACTTTCTCAAATTCTTTCAGGAGAATATTTTCGAGATATCTTGCAGGCAAATAGTCAAGAATTATTGGGTTGCGATGATGGTAAATTAGGGGTTTTGTGTAAATTTCTTGATTCGGCAATTAGACTGCCTTTGCAATGCCATCCGGATAAA
>JAZRSP010000468.1:0-1324 GCA_045651565.1 Victivallaceae bacterium
CAAAACTATAAATTCCTACTTTTGATCAAGGGCTGATGCCCTTGCGCAGAGAGGGTTTTAGGGAAAGGCAGCGTTAGGTTCTCCCTAAAATAACTCGTCCTGAATAAGTTTAATTGGGTTTAAAAGTTCTTTAATTGGAGAAAAACTTTTGCGATGGATTGGGGTTGCACCGAATTTTTCGATAGCTTCGAGGTGCTGTTTAGTGCCGTAGCCTTTGTGATCGGCGAAGCCATATTGTGGGTAAATTTTGTCATATTCGCACATAAGTCTATCACGATAAACTTTGGCAATAATGCTTGCGGCGGCAATTGACGCCGATTTTTGATCGCCTTTAACGATTGCCAAATTGTCATAAGGCATAGATTTAACAGGTCTGCCGTCAATCAGGACGAAATCGATTTTACCCAATTCTTTTTCCAAAGATTGCACCGCTTGACGCATTGCCAAGTGGGTTGCCTGCAAAATATTAATCTCGTCAATAAGTTGCGGAGAAACTTCACTGATAGCAAACTTCACGCTCGGATTGGCACGAAGTTCCGCATCTAATTCCTCCCGCTTCTTCTCGGTAAGTCCTTTGGAGTCAAACACATGAGGCACTGTTTCAAAGTCAGTAAATACCACCGCCGCCGCCACGACCGGGCCTGCCAACGGGCCACGCCCGACCTCATCGACTCCGGCGACAAAAGAAAACCCCTCCCCAACGAGCTTTAACTCGTTAGAGAAGAGTTTATCATTTTTTTTAAGATATTCTGACATCAGAAATTCTTAAGTTTCAAGCAATTTAAATTACTTGATGCGCAATTCTTTTACGCGAGCATCCTTACCGATTTTGTCACGCAAGTAGTAGATATTAGCACTGCGGACTTTACCTTTGCGGACGACTTCAATTTTCTGAATCATCGGGCTATTGTACGGGAATACACGCTCAACACCCTGACCGAAAGCGACACGACGAACGGTAAAAGTAGATTCAATATCTTTGCCGCGGGTAGCAATAACTGTACCTGCGAAAAGCTGAATACGCTCGGTTGTACCTTCAACAATTTTCACATAAACCTTGATACTGTCGCCAACATTAAATTCGGGCAAATCAGTTCTGAGGTTTTCCTTACGGATTTTATCCAAGATTACGCTCATTTTTATCCTCCTGAAAAGATTATATGTTTTTATCTAATTTATTGTACAAATCAGGTCTTCTTGCCTTTGTCAATTCTTTTGATTGATTCAACCGCCACTTTGCGATTTCCGCATGGTTGCCGGAGATGAGGACATCGGGAACTCTCATTCCGTCAATCTCATAAGGTCTGGTATATTGCGGATATTC
>JAZRSP010000469.1:0-2493 GCA_045651565.1 Victivallaceae bacterium
AATAAGTCATGATAGGAGAAAATCATGGCTTATTTTACAAATTCTCAAGGCTATTTGTTCCTTTGCTCAGACATTCCGTTTGAGGAAAAACAAAAATTGGACGATTACCTCCAACTTTTGGAAGACTCCGGAGTTGGCAAGATAATAGAACAAGCGATAGGAAAACACTCCGAAAAAGGCGGACGTCCATCATACAATCCGTATCGTTTATTTGCGGCAGTACTTTATGCTTTTTCCAAACATTCCGGCAGTTTACGCCGCATTGAAGACAGCTTGAAATTCGACACCAGATTCATGTATTTGATGGAACAAAAGATCCCATCATATTCCACCATTTCGAGGTTTTGCAACAACGTAGTTGTTGCACGACAGCCAGAGGTGTTCTCTTGCATTGTAAAATCTATCATCAAAAAGTACAATATCGACATATCGGATGTTTTTGTTGACGGCACAAAACTTGAAGCTAATGCTAACAAATACAAATTTGTTTGGAAGCCGAAACAAAGACATGACAGACTCAATGACGGTCTGAAAAAAATCATTTCAAAATATTTCCCCCTGGCTTCAGGAAAGAAAGAATTTATATCCAAAGAAGTAGCAAGCTACCTTTCGCAACTTGAACAGAAAATAGCAGATACTGGAATTGTTATTGTTAGTGGTTCCGGACATCGACAATCGGAGATAGTGCGAGATTTTCACTCCTTGAAGAAAATGCTGCTAAAAACTCTGGAATACGAAGAAATAGAAGCAATTTGTGGTTCTGGTAGAAATTCCTATTATAAAACAGACAAGGATGCGACTGCAATGTGTCTGAAGTCGGATTATTATTCTGGACTGGGCAGCAATATGCACGCCGCATATGCGCTGCAGATTATTGTTGCCAAAGGTTTTATACTGGATTTTCTCGTATCACAAGATAGAACGGATTCAAAAACTTTTATTCCATTGCTTAATCAGTATTACGCTGATTACAACATCTATCCCAAGAGATTATGTGCTGACAGCGGTTATTATTCATTAGACAATTACCGATACATGGCAGCAGCAGGAATTGAGAATTATATCAAACCTCAAACATGGCAAAAGATGATTTGTGGAGAATGGATGGAGTTATATCACTTTGATGAAAACAAAAATTTAATTTGCCTGAATGGAAAAATTGCAAGCAAATGTCAGAACGGCAACACACATTCCAGAGGTCGAGAAACTGCATTCTACCATATAGAAAATTGCCGGAGATGCAAGTTTAAGCCTTATTGTATGAAAGCGACAAAAGATAAAAGCAGACAAGAAAGATTTTTTGAGGTGTGTTACGATCTTTATGTATTCAGAAATCAAGCCATAGATAATTTGCTATCTTCCAAAGGAATTGAAATGCGGATCAATCGTTCATCTCAAGTGGAAGGAGCTTTCGGGGTAATCAAACAAGATATGGACTATGAGCGGGTTCGGCGAAAAGGCTTGGAAAATGTCAGTTGTGAATGTATGCTGGTTTGTTTGGGGTACAATATTCGCAAGTTTTTTACCTTGATTGCCGGTAAAGGAAAAATTGACTATTGGATTGTTCCTGCCGGGCTTGAAGCAGAACTTCTCCAAACTCCCAAGATGGAGAAAATTATAAAAAAGCTGCAAAGGAAAGAGGCTGCTGCGAAACATTAGGTTTTGCAACAGCCCCATGCACCACGCCTTCAAGGCGATAATGCCGGCAGCCCGACACGGGCTTTGAATTGATTCGCCAAGCGCAACGATTTTTCAGGCTACCGCTCAAGCGGTATTTTTTATGCCTTTGTATTCTTGCTACCCGTAAACGGGTCTATATATTCGGTAAAAGTCATTTGGTCGTACGCCTGGTCTTCTGCCAATTGATTTTGAATATACGCTGCAATCGCACGAGTATCCGCTCCTGCTGTATTTACATAATATCCTCGGCACCAGAAATGACGACTGCCATATTTATATTTCAAATTGGCATGGCGATCAAAGATCATTAAAGAACTTTTTCCTTTCAAATACCCCATAAATTGGGAAACACTTATGTTGGGAGGAATACTCACTAACATATGTATGTGATCTGGGCAAGCCTCGGCTTCAAGTATTTCAACCTTTTTCAATTCACATAATTGACGTAAAATTTTCCCTATATCTGTTTTTAATGCTCCATAAATATTTTTTCTGCGATATTTTGGGGCAAACACAATATGGTACTTGCATTTCCAACTGGTGTGTGATAGATTGTCATTCATTACTGTAAACTCCTTGTTTGTATGTGTGCGGTTGGCGAACCAAGCATAACATAGCATGGAGTTTACTCTTTTAAACTTGAAGCTGAAGCTATTCGGCTACTTACCGGCTCTGCCGGTAGTTTTTTTACGCTGAAGCAATATAATAAAAAAATCCAGCCATAAAGGACTGGATTACAGAGAACAAAAAAAATGGTCGGGGTTGTTTTAATTGTTCGGAAAATGTCTCTCAAGCTCAAAATGGTTGCAAGTT
>JAZRSP010000470.1:0-14237 GCA_045651565.1 Victivallaceae bacterium
TTGTAATAATATAATATCATAAAAAACAAATTACAAATTCAATAAGAAAATTTTTAGAAAATTATTCGTGGTTTTATAAAAATGTCGGACAACACATTCAGCACACTCCCAGGTTTCTCAGGCTTCCCAATCTATCGGCACGACTCTTCTTTCATCGCACGACACCTGCCATAATTATGATTTTTTGATTTTTTTACTAAAATTTCACAAAAAAATTAAATTTTTTTTGATTTTTTCCGATATAGAGTCAAAGAAATTTTTTATCACAAAAACGCCTTGTCTTTTTTGTACAGAAACGATTTTTATTTGTTACAGAAAACCTTAATTTTTTTTCTCGGAGCATCAAAATAGAAAATATGTACTCAAAGAAATTTTTTCTCTTTTCCCACCTCAAAAAGCCGCTTTCTATCACTTTCCTCACCTCAAAAACCGTTTGACTTTTCTGGTTATTCATGCTATATTATATGCAATTAAATGACGCTAAAAATTTCAGCGGTTGCGTTAAAAATAGTTAATCATTTTCCAATCAACTGCCAATTGGCACGATGATATGTTTAGGAAATTCCGACCGTATAACAAAATAGAGGTTTTTATTGTACAGTCATTGACATTATTGTTTTTATATGCTATAATAATTCTATCAAAAAAAGCATATTTAACTTAAAAGGAGGTTTTCATGTTAAAAAATTTTTTGACAGGCGTTACATTACTCTCATCGGCATTAAGTTTCGGTGCAGATTTGATCACATTTGACGAAGCGACCAACTCGCTTTTGGGGATTGTTGATAGGAGCCAAAGACCTGACTTTTATGTTATGAACGATTTTTTGCCTAATAATTTTTTCAGCAAATTAGAGGCACAGAAAAAGATTCAATTTTTTCCGGTTTTTGCTGACCGTGCAAGTTGGGAAAAAGCCAAAAACAGTTCACATGCAAAGCATATTGCAACTGAAATCATTCGCAATGCAGATGAATTTTTAGCAGATGCGCCTATTGAACTTACCGAGGAAGATTTTCAACGCTTCATTATTGATGGAAACCGCACAATCTATCAAGACAAATATTTCAGCCGCCGAAAAATTTTGAGTTATTTTGTTTTGGCATGCTGCCTCAGCGGAAACAAAGAAAAATATATGCCTCAAATCATCAACTATATTCAGGCAATTTTAGCTGAAGAGAGTTGGTGTATCCCTGCGCATTGTATTTGGAACGGCAAAGTGGTCAGCAAATACAAACAATGCGACCTTTTTGCCGGAGATACTGCGGCAATGCTGGCACTTACGGTTAATATTTTAGGTGAAGAGCTGGATAAAGAAATCCCCGAATTTTCTCAAAAGATCAATAAAACTGTCATTGAACGGACTTTCGGTAATTTGTTGGATAGTAATACCCACAGTTTGAATTATTGGTATCATGCCGAGAGATCATGGAATTGGATCAGCTGGTGTTCTTCCAATTGTCTGCTGTCTGCCTTGCTGGCGGCACCGACACCAGAATTGCGGGCACAATATGTGCAAATGATGCTTTATCCGATGTCACGCTATTATAATTCTTGCGATGATGACGGTTTTACACCGGAGGGAGCAAGTTATTTTCCGGTTGCGGCGGGGATGCTTTTCAACTCATTGGAGTACCTGGAGAACTCCGTACCCGGTTCAACTGACAAAATCTATGCCGAAAACAAAATTCGCCGCATGATGAGTTTTATCTCTGAAATCGGAATCGGCAAAAATATGATAACCTACTCCGATTCGTCGCCGAAGTCACGCCCGGATCACCTTTTGACTGCACAAATTGCAAAAAGATTAAATTCAAGCGAAATGGCGGAACTTTTAAACGGAACTGAACTTGAAATGGATAATACCCATAGATTACTGCTGAATAGTTTGAGAGCATTTTTTAATTATCCTGACAAATTATCAAACATAAAAAGCGACTCTAAACACTCGACACTTTTCCGTAACCGCTTGGCAATTCTGCGTACTGACGGGTTCTCTGCTTCATTGAAAGCGGGGAATAATGACGAACCTCATAATCATAACGATTTGGGGCATTTTACAGTTTATTACAAAGAAAAGCCGATTATTATTGATGTTGGTACCGGGCCTTATTCGGCGATTGATTTTAGTGATAAGCGTTATACTCTCTGGTACACACGGGGCAATGGTCATAATGCTCCGGTTATTAACGGAATTGAACAGGAAAATAATATAAAACACTTTGCAACCATTACGGAAATTACAGAAAATAACGGCGTTTTGGAAACAGTTTGCGATCTTGGCAAAGGCTATCCGGGAAGTGTCGGAATTCTGAATTTTTATCGTACCCTCCGTTGTGCAGAAAACTTTGCGGAAATTTGCGATAATTTGCAAACTGACGGAGATGCTGAAATTGAAATTTCACTTTTCACTTTGGAGAAAGTGCAAGTTGAAGATAACATAATTACACTTGGAGAAGTCAAACTTATTTTGGATAACTTAACTTTTGTCAAATCCGAGTTGGAACAAGAAAAATTCGGCGGTTGGGATACTCCAATCTATCGAATTACCTTGAAAGGCAAAAATGGAAAATATTCGATAAAATTTTGTGAATAAACAATAAAGTAAAGAAAGAAAAATTATGAACAATGAAAAAACTTACAGATGCGGAACACTCATATACTCAATAACAAGTTTAATCGTGCTTTTTTGCTGGCTTTTAGGCGGAGATTTTGCCTGGGCGATGAAAGATAGAGCAATTGTACCTGCGGCAACTCTGCTGATCCGTAAGTTTGGAGTATCAGATTTTTTATATTCATTGATCATTATTTCATTCCCAAATTTTACTAATATTTTCCTGACCCCGATTATCAGTTATATCTCTGACCGTCATCGCGGCAGATGGGGACGCCGAATTCCATTTCTGGCATTTACCACTCCATTTATCGTAGTCGGTTCTATCGGGTTGGGATTCGTGCCGAAATTGGCAGAATTTTTCACTGGCACATTCGGAAATTTATCTTATAACAGTTGGGCATTGATCTGGTTCGGTCTTTTCTGGGTTTTTATGGACTTCGGAACAACCTTGTCCGGAGCATTATCAGGAGCATTAATTAATGACGTTGTGCCGCAGGAGTTTTTGGGCAGATTTTACGGACTTTTTCGTGCAGCGAGTCTGCTTGCCGGGATGATTTTCAACTGGTACTTAATGGGCTTAATCGAATCATATTACCTCTACATTTTTACTGGAGTCGGTGTGCTCTACGGAGTCGGATTAACCGTGTTGTGTTTGAAAGTTAAAGAGGGACAATATCCGCCATTGGAAGAAATCTACGGCACACAATATAACTCCGAAGGTATTTTTAAGCCGATTTTCCGTTATTTCAAGCAGAGTTTTTCTCATCCGTATTATCAATTGGTAATTATCGCATTAACTTTGAGCAGCTTTATTTCCGTCCCATACAACATGTACTCAATTCTCTACGCCAAAGAGTTACAAGTTGATATGGATATTTATGGGAAAATCTGTGCAACCATTTATCTCTGTTCATTTATTTTAAGTTTTCCGTTGGGAATTTTAGCGGATAAATTCCATCCGATAAGAGTTAGTATTTTCGGTGGAGTGCTCTATTTATTCTCAATGCTTGCCGGATTTTTTATGGTAAAAGACGCCAAAACTTTTATGATTGTTCTGGCATTGCACACATTGCTTTCCGGTTGTTACTTCACCGTATCGGCATCATTGCCGCAAAGACTTTTTCCGCGTGAACTTTTTGCGCAATTCAATTCGGCATTTGGCATGATTTTGGCATTAGGTAATACGCTTTTCGGTGCATTATTCGGCTATATCCTGGATTTCAGCGGCAAAAACTACCGACTTGTATTTGTTTTTGCAATTGTCATTACCTTTTTGGCAATTGCGGCATTGATGCTTGTCCTCCGCAAATTCAATATGCTCGGAGGGGAAAAAAATTATCACGCACCGATACCTGAATAATTTCAATTGTCGAAACATAAAAAAACAGGAATTTTTCGCAAAAAAACTTTTTGAAATTTGTAAAATAATATTTTGAATGTATATTACATAAAAAATCAAGTATTTATAATCTTTATACGAATGTTCAAGGAGGAAAAAATGGTTTGTCCTATATGCGGAAATCAAGTGCAGAATGGTACTGCTGTATGCCCTTATTGCAATGCTCAAATGAGCGATTTTCAACAACAATCTTATGCACAGCAGCAGCCCTATGTCCAACAACAGCCTTATGCACAGCAACAGACCTATACCCAACAGCCCTATGCACAACAACAGCCTTATACCCAGCAGCCCTATGCCCAAGTTTCCAGTGCGGCGATGCCTTACAATATTCCTACTCATATGGCAAGTGCTATTGCTGCAACTCTCTGCTGTTGCCTCCCTTTCGGTATTGTCGCAATTATTTATGCGTCAAAAGTATCAACCCTCATTAACATGGGTCGTCTCCCCGAAGCCATGGATGCTTCCAAAAAAGCAAATATGTGGGTATGGATTGCCGCAGGATGCGGTATTATTCTTAATGGTCTTTGGATTCTCGGTACAATACTGGAAGAGTCCGGTTATTAATTTCAATCTTTAAAAAAATGAGGTGATTTGTCATCTCATTTTTTTTACTGCGAAATATTTATTATGAAAATTAAGCAAATTTTTGAAAACAAATACTGTTTTTTGATGCTTTATTTCCTTGGTGTGGCGGCAGGAGCGATACTGTTGTTGTTCTTTGAGCCGAAAACGACACGCTGGCTACCCCAATGTATATTTTATAAACTCACCAATCTCCATTGTCCCGGATGTGGAAATACCAGAGCATTGTATCACTTGGTGCATGGGAATTTTTTGCAGTCAATCCGCAATAATTGCCTGTTGATTCCGGCAGTAATTGTATTGATTTGCCTGCTGATTTTTCCGAAATGGGCGCAGAAAAGGTATGTGAATTACGGAATTTTGATTATCGTTGTAGGCTTTTTTATTCTGCGCAATATACCGCTTTATCCCTTTACGCTTCTGGCACCGATTTAGGGGCAGACTGCTTGATAAATTGGTACAAATTCGGGTCTAAACGGAGTTCTTTATCAAGTTTGCTATGGGAAATTCCGAGAGATTCCGCCGCACTTTTCAAATCATAATTAAAATATGCAATAACATCAATAATTTCAGCCATATTCTGATAATATTCATCATTTGACTGTGACTTGTGGACAAATACTGTCGGCAATTCATCAATCTCACGCCAGTTATAGGCAATTTGCCGTTTTAATTTTTTGAAAGCATTATGTCGATTGCGGTGCTGACTTCGCTCGGTACAGTCCTCGGCAATGAAAGTCATTTGCTCAACTGTCAATTTTAATCTGACCGCCGTAGAACACTTGTTGCGCTTCTGACCGCCATTACCGCTGGACTTGAAAAAACTTATTTCGCAGAATTTCCCCAATTCCTCATCTGACATTAACAAAATTTCTTTTCTGGTCATACTCAATCTTCAATATTAAAGAACTTTTTCGCATTGCAAGTAGTGATTTCAGCGACTTTTTCCGGAGTTAAATTCAACTCTTCGGCGATTCGCTTTGCCACATAATAGACATATCTCGGAAAATTTTCTTTTCCTCTGAATGGAATCGGGGCAAGATAGGGCGAATCGGTTTCTATAAGCAGTCTATCCAGAGGAATATGCGGTAAATTCTCCCGAATATTGCTTGCTTTGTTGAATGTTACCATCCCGGTAACTCCTAAATATGCCCCAAGTTCTAAAAATTTCTCACAATATTCCACATTCCCGGCATAACAATGTACCACAAATCTACCGCCATTTGAACTAAAATTTTTCAAAATCCGATAGCAGTCATCATACGCAAGAAAACGGTTGTCCTTATCTCTGCAATGAACAATTGCCGGCAAATCCCACTCTAAAGCAAGGCTCAAAAATTTCTCAAAAACCTTGATCTGATTGCCGTAATCACTTAAATCATAGAAGTAATCAAGTCCGAGTTCACCGATTGCCTTTAATTTCGGGGCATTGCGGAAAATTGAAAAATCTTCCTGTTTAATTAAATACTCGTCGGCATCATGCGGGTGAACCCCGACGGCGAAATAAGCCTTTTCAAACTTTTCGCCGAACTCTTGTGCCAGTAAACTTCCCTCATAGCTTCCGGCAACCGCCATAAGATATGTAGGATTATCCGCCTGACAAAAGGCGTAATACTCCTGCATGGTCATATTATTTTTTTCTTCGCTCTCACGGTAATAGTGAAAGTGGCTATCAAAAAGTTCCATGATAATTATTTGTTGTTTTGACGGCGAATCGCCTTTTGAGCAATATCTTTGCGATAGAAAACATCATCCCAAGTAATTTTGCCGACTGCCTTGTAAGCATTGTCAATTGCTTGTTGAATTGTTTCACCCAAAGCAGAAACACCCAAAACTCGTCCTCCGGCAGTAATGATTTGACCATCTTTGAAAGCAGTTCCGGCATGGAAAACCACTGCTCCGCTTGCCGCAGCATCATCCAAACCTGAAATCACATCGCCTTTGCGGTAACTCTCCGGGTAACCGCCTGCTGCCATAACAACAGAGATTGCGTGTTCTTTTTTCCACTTGATGTCGCAATCAGCGAGTTTGCCGTCGATAACTTTGAGCAGCATATCGACAATATCGCTGTCAAGTCTTCTCATAACCGCCTGAACTTCCGGATCTCCGAAGCGAACATTGAATTCCAAAACTTTCGGTCCTTTGGCAGTTACCATAACTCCGACGAAAATAAGTCCGCGGAAGTTAAGTTTGTCTTCTTGAACTCCACGAAGGAAGTTGTCCAAAATTTCAGTTTGAATCTGTGCCATTACCTCATCACTGACTACGGGAGCAGGAGAATAAGCCCCCATGCCGCCGGTATTGGGACCTTTGTCATTATCAAAAATTCGTTTATGGTCTTGAGATGAGGCGAGTGACACGATAGTTTTGCCGTCACAGAGAGCCAAAATTGAGGCTTCTTCACCAATCAAACATTCCTCAATAAGCACTTTCGCACCTGATTTGCCGAAAGCTCCGTCGAAGCAGCCTTTGGTAAATTCAATTGCATCTGTCATACTTTCAGCAACCAAAACTCCTTTTCCGGCAGCCAGACCGTCGGCTTTGATAACCACAGAAGTTTCGCCATTGGCGTATTCATTTTCGATATATTTTTTTGCCGAATCAAAATCGGTAAAAGTCGCTGCCTTGGCAGTAGGAATATTGTATTTAAGCATGAACTGTTTGGCGAAGTCTTTGCTTCCCTCCAATTGGGCAGCATACTTATCCGGCCCGAAAACTTTGAGTCCTCTGCGATTGAAAACATCGACAATTCCGTCACACAACGGTGCTTCCGGACCGATGACGGTCAATTCAACATTATTCGCCGCAGCGAAGTCTGCCAATTCTTCTAATTTATCAACTCCCAAAGCGACACACTCTGCCACTTGACTGATACCGGCATTACCGGGTGCGCAGAAAAGTTTATCAACGAGTTTGCTTTCACGAATCTTCCAGCAGAGAGCATGCTCTCTACCGCCTGAACCAACAACTAAAACATTCATAATATTGCCTTTCTTTATTGTAATTTTATACATTCAAGGTAATATAGCACGCAAAGTAGAATTTTTCAAACGAATAAATAAAATTATGGGGAGCAAAAGCCCCCCGAAACATAAATTATTTAAGAACATGTACCTTTAATGGCGGAAAACCATTAAACTCAACAGAGCAGTAACTCGCAGTATATGCCCCGGTTGTCAACCAATAAATGCGGTCGCCGACTTTCAAATAACTCGGCAGAGGATTGCGGTAATTCTCATACATCACATCCTGGCTGTCACAGGTCGGACCGGCAATAATGAAGTTATTGGTAAGTTCTCCACGGCCCTCGCAGTACAAGGGGTACTTGATACTTTCTTCCCAAGTTTCAGCGAAGCCATTGAACTTGCCGGCATCCAAATAGACCCATTTGTCCAAGCCGACACTCGATTTCTCGGAAATCAAAACCACTTCGGTTACCAAAACTCCCGCTTCCGCAACTAAACTTCTGCCCGGTTCCAAAATAATTTCCGGTAAACCGTCTTCAAAGTCTTCATTCAAATAACGGGTAATTTCTTCGGCGTAAACCTCCATTTCATTGATTCTGGAAATATATTTTGCCGGGAAGCCGCCGCCCATATTGACCATTTGAAGATTGATTCCCTGGGTTTTGAGATAGTCAAAAATGTATCGGACTTTGGCAATCGCAGAGTCCCACGCACCAATATCGCGCTGCTGCGAACCGACATGGAATGAAATGCCGTACGGCTGCAAATTTAATTCCGAAGCTTGCATAACCAAGTCAATCGCCATATCCGGGTGACAACCGAATTTGCGGGAGAGAGGCCACTCGGCAGTTTCGCCGCCTTCGGTTAAAATACGGAAGAAAACTTTTGAGCCCGGCGCATACTTGGCAATATTTTTAATATCTGCTTCGCTGTCGGTAGCGAAAAGTCGTACGCCTTTATCATAAGCATACTTAATATCTTTTGCCTTTTTGATAGTATTCCCGAAACTCAAACGGTCAGGTGAAATTCCAAGCGAAAGCACCTTGTCAAGTTCATAAATTGAAGCAATGTCGAAACACGCTCCCAAATCCCGCAAAAGTTCCAGAATTTCTTTCGCCGGATTCGCCTTTACTGCAAAATAGATTTTTGCAAAAGGGAAATACTCTTTTAATTCTTCATACTTTCTTTTTACAATGTTTAAGTTTACCAACAAACATGGGGTTTCCAGTTTGTCCGCGGTAGTGCGAAAAAGCTGCCATTCAGCCTCGGTGTAATAATCAAGCACATTAATTCGCATACTGCTTTTTCCTTTCTGAATTATATTAAAAATCATTCACGCAGGCACTTTTTGATACCTGCAAGGCGTAATACTTCAAGCAGACCACTTAAACTCTTCAAGGAAATCATTTTAAAAATCCTCTCTAAAAAAATCTGCCATCAGAAACAACAATTTATATTGTCAAGGACAAAAAATACAACATTTTTTCGATTTTGCAAATAAGATTTCGATTTTTTTTGAAAAAAATGTTGATTTTTTTAATAATTGAACTAAATTTATAGTGATACAAAATATTTAAACAATTTCTTAAAAGATAAGGATTTTTTATTATGGCAATGTGGGGCGGCAGATTCAGCGAAAATACTTCGCAAAGTGTGGCAGATTTTTCAGAGTCAATTTCTTACGATAAGCGACTCTATAAATTCGATATTCAGGGCAGCAAGGCTCATGCGGCTATGCTCGGTGCAAGCGGAATTATTCCCGAAGCAACCAGCAAGGCAATCATTGAAGAACTTGACAATATTCTTGCTCGTATCGAAAAAGGCGAATTTGAATTTAAAAAATCTCTCGAAGATATTCACATGAATATTGAGAGTTCGCTTATTGACAAACTCGGCAATGAAGGGGCAAGAGTCCACTCTGCCCGTTCACGCAATGACCAAGTCGCTCTCGACATCAGACTTTATTTGCGTGATGAAATCAAAATCATCGTTGAGATGATTAAAGAGTTTCAAAAAGCATTGGTTTTTCAGGCAGAACAAAATATTGATACTATCATGCCGGGATTTACCCATTTGCAGCATGCACAAGTAGTATCTTTCGCTCATCATCTTCTGGCTTATGTAGAAATGTTCTCTCGTGACATTGAGCGTCTTGAAGATTGCGGCAAAAGAATTAATGTTTTAGTTTTGGGTTCTGGTGCAATTGCCGGAACAACTTTGCCGATTAATCGTGAAATGGTCTGCGAACTTCTTAATTTTGAAAGAGTCAGCAGAAACAGTATGGATGCGGTTGCGGACAGAGATTTTGCAATTGAATTGGTCAATGCTCTGGCGATTTTTGCAATGCACTGTTCCAGATTATCCGAAGATATTATTCTCTGGTGTTCGCAGGAATTCAACTTTGTCGAATTGGGCGATGCTTTCTGCACCGGTTCAAGTTTGATGCCGCAGAAGAAAAACCCCGATGTTGCTGAAATCACCAGAGGTAAAACTGCCAGAGTTTACGGCGATTTGATGGCACTTTTGACAATGTGTAAAGGCTTGCCTCTGACCTACAATCGTGACTTGCAGGAAGACAAAGAGGCAATTTTCGATGCAATTGATACCGTGAAAATGGTTTTGAGTGTTTATCCGCCGATGCTTGGAACTTTGAGTGCGAAAAAGGAAAATATGGCGGCGGCGGCGAATGACCCTGCACTTATGGCAACTGATATTGCAGAAGAGTTGGTCAAACTCGGAGTGCCTTTCCGCAATGCCCATCACCGTGTCGGTTCTTATGTAAAATATTGCAAGGACAACAACAAGAATCTTGACGAATGCACTCTCGAAGAAATGCAAATTACCATTCCGGAAGCAACCGAAGAATTTTTAAACCTCTTTGACCCCCGTTCAAGTGTTGCTAAACGTAATATCACCGGGGCAACCGGATTTGAGCAGGTTGCAAAACAAGTTAAATTCTGGCAAGAAAAATTAAAATGATTTGTCAAAGTTCCATAATCATTTTCAGCAAAAAAACCTATCAGGAAGCTGACTTGATCGTTAATGGCATCACGCCTGATTACGGCAAAGTTTCGCTTCTGTTGCACAGGGGAATGAAAATTTCTGATAAAAATTATCCATTTTGCGATATTTTTCAGGAATTTGATGTCATGTTTGACGACCAATCAGGCAAGTCAAACATTTATAAACCGACAGAATTTGAACTTGCAACCGATTTCAGTTTCATTGCCGAAAATCCGAAAAATTTTAAATTTATCGGCAAAATCGGCAGTTTCCTGATGAAAAATGTTCAGGAAAATCTGCCGGCACCGTTTCTTTTTGACACATTGAGAAATGTAATGATTCAACTTATTATCGCCGACGGAACCGAGGGTAAATGGAGTTTGACCCAATGCGCGGTGGCAATTAAAATGGTTTTTCTGTACGAAAACGGACTGCTGCCGAATGAGGGGACAGCACAGCAGCTTGACATTATTGAAAATATCATAAGCAGTTCAATCGAAGGCACTTTGCTCCCTGAACTTCCGCAAGAATACTATTCTCAACTTAATACTTGGCTGGACTCTCTTCTCGCTTATCACAAAATCGACAAATAACCCCGTTTGAAATCAAACCTGTTTATCTCTGAAACAGAATAATTAACTTAACAAAATTCCCCACATAGTCACATAGGAGATAATACTGACAATAAATGTCCATTTGTCAAGCTTTTTCGAAAAATCTTCAAAACCATGGTTAAAAATTGCAAGAGAAATGATAGATTCCACCAGAAAAAGCATAATAAATCCTAATGAGCCATAAGAAATTATTTCAGCAAAAGTTAATTCCGGAGAATTCGGCAATTCCATTTTTTAAATCAAATGAATTAATGCGGTTAATAAAAACCCCGGCAGTCTGTTTCTGTGGCAAATTCTCTTCCGCCGCCCAGACATATGCAAAACAAAGAAAAAATAGAACGACAATACTTATGAATTTTCTTATCATAATCAATTCCTTTTGGCTGTAAGACATATTAAAATTGATCTTGTTACATAATAATAATACCCAAAATAATCACTGCTATTACTGCACAAGCAATAATAATGATCTTCTTCTTTTTCAATTCTGACTCACAGAATGCCAATAGTTCATCGGTATTTTCATAATCTTCAAGAACGAAAAAGCAGTTTGCCGCTTTGTTGTATCGCTTGGCATTCATAAATTGAACGCCTAATTCATAGCATTTCGGCTTTGCATCTTCCAACAACTGCGGCGCATCTCTGAAATCACCGACTCTTTTCAAGCAAAAAACAGCTATTGTCCAATCGTTATTCTGAATTGCATGTAACGCAGAACTATAATCTGCAGACAAATCACGATCATTAAATTCCTGTTCCAATTCCGCAGAATCACGATAGCCGTCCAAAGAATCGAAAATATCAAATATTAAACCATATAATTTATCTTGTTTGAAGTCATTGGCAACAAACTCATCATTAAGCCGATCCTGTTCATCAAATGTAACATCGTCATCATTTATTGCATTCATTGTCTGATGATATTCCAACGGCGAAGACTTAATTTCATGCCAAGAAAGAACTCGACAGAAAACCGGATTATGCTTTGCCAAATTCGGATCAGCAATTTCTTCAATTACAGACTCGTCAGAGATTCTGACCACCACTGTATACAACCGTTCCAAAGTATCTTCGAGTAATTGCGGAGCATCTTTCAAATCACCGGCATCACGCAATACTGCTACAACAAATTTTAACTTATCCACACATGCAAGATCCCGCAAAAATGGATCATGGATATTCTTTTCGTTCATATCTTCTTCACACTCATCTAAAGTGTAATATGCCAATCGCAAGCAACGGCTTCTATCGAAAAAATCCGCAAGTTTTTCAATTTTATCTTTCATCTCGGCATTATCGGAAGCCATGATTTTTTTGTAACAGCCAAGTTCTTCGGGTATGCCGGTAAACTCCGACTCTTCCTGAAAATCTGTTTCATTTGACATCTGCAATTCCGCTAAGCACTGGTAATAGTAAGCCTCCATATTGTCAGGGTCAGAATCTAAAACCCGATAGCAGTATTCTTTTGCCTCCGAAAAATTTCGCTCGCTCAAAAAGAATTTAATTCTTTTAAGCAAATTTTCAATAGCTGTCGAAGTCGCATTCGTAGAGTCAACACTTGAATTTGCATTGGCAACTGCCGACGGTTCTTCTTTGCCCACAATTTTTTTAATACCGTGAATCAAATCCTGCAAGAAACCAATTTTGGTCATATCCTGTGCCTGGAACATAGAGAGTTCCACCGGCAAATCATAAGGATCCATTCCGGAATAACAAGGAATCAGTAATTTTGAACGATCTCGCTTCATCAAAGCCAAGAAACGACTCCATTCATTTCTAACCCATGTAGCTTCAAAAAACTCTTTCTGCGAACCGATAACAAGCATAACCTTGGCAGAATTCAATGCTGCGAAAATATAAGGTTCATATTGATGTCCGAGTTTATTTTCCAATGTTAAACGAGCAAAAAACACCTTATAACCGATATTGGTCAATTGATAATAAACATCTTGGGCAAGTATGGAATCTCTGGTTCGTGAACCATCATCGGTTGTTTCTTTGTAGCAAATAAAAACATCATAAGGTTCTTCCTTTGAAGAGATCTGAAGAATATCTTTTTGAATTTCAGCAATACGGGCGGCTTGTTGCTGATAAATATCCTGTTCGTAATTAGACGGAGCAAGCTCAAGTGCTTTCTGATAATCAGAATCGGCAAGAATTGAATCAATTTGAACTCGATGACAGGTTGGAATTCTCTCATGACTTACGGGGTCTTCCACATATTCAATGCCGTACCGGGCAAGAACAATCCCCCAGTAATACTCCGGCTCTTCCGGATTCATCTGAATAAGAGATTCATATGTCGCAGCCGCTTTATCAAAATCTCCGCTTTTGCGAAAATTTTCAGCTCTGACATAAAGTTGTTCAGCCCGATCGTCAACAATTTTGGGAAAAGTTGTTAAAGATCCGCAATAAGGACAAGTTCCATAAGTAATTCCCTCGGAAATATCTACTGCACCACCACATTGTTTACATTGAATTATCGCCATTGCCAATCGCTCCTTATGGTTTATATGTCATTAAAATACAAATACTTCCATAAAGTAATACCTATTCTTATTTTTTGCAAATATTTTTTCTTAAAAAATCATAATTTTTAAAATTAATGGCGAAAATTGTTAATTTTTTTGCCGATGAGAAAATCAATATTGCGACAGCATTTGCTGCAATTTTTCTTTAAATTCAGCTTGCAAATCAGCAGGTTCCAAAAGTTTCACACAGCCTTCTTGCGCAAGTATGAATGGGAAAAGCACCTCTTTGGATACTGCCGGGATCTCCACTATCCCGTCCGCATGTATAACTTGATGTGAATGCAGCGGAGCCGACTTCAAACAATCCAATGCCTGACTGTCTGCATGCAGTTTAACTCCCGTAATTTTTTCAAATCCCAGAAAGTCATCGGGATTAACTGAACTGATAATATTTTTATCGGGCGTGAAATCACCTTTCAGCAGTTCCGCTTCTTTGATTCTTCGCAAAGCAAAGGTGCGAGGATGGTTTTTTAAACGGCAGAAGCCTTTGGTATACCACGAATTATTGAAAAACACCAGCGTGTG
>JAZRSP010000471.1:0-2320 GCA_045651565.1 Victivallaceae bacterium
GTATAAATACGATAATAGTATAGCACAATATTTTTAATTGTCAATACTATTTATTATAAAAATATAATTTATTTTTAATTTTTTTACCAAAATACACATATTATTCACTAAAAGCAACATCTGCAAAGCGTTGCAACTCCAAAGTTCTCTTGGTACTCTCCAAAACTGTTTGAGTATCCAAATCCACCTTTACATTATTTATATCGCAGACAAAACTGTCTAAATAATCTATTCCAGCAGTAGTTGCCTGAGCATTCCTGGTAAATCCAATCATATTAACAGACTCTTTATCATTTTTATAGCAATAGAGTCTATCATCTCCGACTCTGAACTCCAGCATACCCTTCGTCCCCCAAATGGTAAAACGCCAATATGTTGGTAATTGGTCTTTTTGCGCATCAGTTGCCGCATAGGACACATCACCCATAACACCACAGCCATTATCCATTTCAAGCATAAACTGTGCCGCGTCACGGAAATATTCACTGCCCATACCCAACGCATGCCAATTACGGGCCGCCACAATTTTTTTGTACTCCAATCCAGTCATCCATGGAATAATATCTATTGCATGGCTTGCAATATCATTGATTGTACCACCGTGTTTGCCAGCTTCAAAATACCATTGAGGACGAGTTTTTAATGATATTGGGTGCTGTGCAGAAAATTGAATTTGTACAATTTTTCCCAACTCTCCGCTCAAAATCATGTCTCTGGCCTCTATAATTTCAGCAGCTGACCGCAATTCAAACATACAACCAACTTTCAAGTTTTTCTTTTCCGCCAACTCTGCAATTATTTTATACTCATCAAGTGAAGTACAAAGCGGTTTATCGACAATAATATGTTTCCCTGCCTGCAATGCCCTTATTGCCAAACTGCCGCGTTTCGCATAATAGTCCCCAATTGCCACAATATCACAATCGATACGAGAAAGCATTTCATCAAAGTTGGTATCTGTAACTTTTATCTCTTGACGCATAAATAATAACGACTTTTCGACATCTTCTTCGCATATGCCAACTATTTTAAAGTCTGCACGCTTCATCACCATATTATATAGCGAAAAAATATGTCCGTGTCTGAATCCGGCAAAAGCAATTTTTAACTTCATAAGCAACACCTTTTCTAATTATCTTCTCTAAAATACCCAAGCCCATTATTTCCCAGCATATTAAGTTTGACTACACCATTACGCCGTTCATACAAACCATGGTAGATTTTTTCATAATCCAGAGAAGCCTCCGGATAGAATTGCGGAGCATTGCACTCAACTCCCATGATTGTACCGACATGCGCCGCCAATTGAACATGTGGAATCATTGCCAACATTGGATTAGTTAAATCCTGGACCATCAACTGCATATTATTTGCCTTTGCCCAGCAAGCAGAAAGTAATGCACCAGTCTGGGTTTTGCAAACTTTCAGGGCGACTCCATTCCACCCTAATTCCAATCCTGACTTTACCAATTTCCAATCATGGGCGCTCTCGTCCATAAATAGCGGTTTTCTCGCTGAACACTCATGCACATCAATTTTATTTGCTTCCAAATCATAAGGAAAAGGTTGTTCCACATAAAGCACCAATTTGTAAATTTCTGGATATTCCAATTTTAATTTATCCAAAATGGTATTAACATAATCAGTATCCTTGACCATACAATTAAAATCAGGAGAGAGTGCAGTACAATTATATTTAATCGCAATTTCTCCAACTGCTGCCATTCGCTCATAATCCCAAACACTATCGCAACCAGTGAGTTTGATTTTTAAACACTTGAGTCCATCGCGTTCAATCCATTTTTCCAAAGTTACCGGGTAATTATCATTGACTGCAGTTTCAGTTTTCTCACTTTCAAGCAACAAGTCTTTGCCTCCAACCAAATGCCAGACAGGTAATGAAGTTGGGACATCTTTGACAAAATAATCTTCTGGATATAGATTTGCAAATTTTTCATCTCCGAAAAACCATGACAAATCTTTGGACATATACTTTTTATTGTAAGTTTCATAAGTTGCAATATTATTTGCCAATCCAAAGGCATCATGAATCGCAATATCGAATGCTGAAGCACAAATCAATGCTGCCAAATGAGGCATTTCCACATTATTTTCCAAATTGAATTTTTTATGCAATTCAGGCAACTTTTCAGTCAAAAAAAGATAATCAGCAACCATTGGGTCTGCTTCTGGACTATCCCAATTATCGGCAAGATGCCGACAGAAATCACACATAATTTTTTCACGGAATGCGAAACTTAAACTGGATGGCCACGCCCAGCCGACAGATAATGGCGTTTCTCCAAAGCCGATTTTACCA
>JAZRSP010000472.1:0-1048 GCA_045651565.1 Victivallaceae bacterium
AGATTTTTATTCACAGTAAATTATTGCCGTTTGTGCGACGGCGATTAATGGTTTGACCGACGGGGAAAATTCTCTTGCCGATACGACAGGAAACATTGCCAGAGAGTTGTATAATCTCAATAAACTTACAGAAAATTCAACAGAAAATTTCGTTAATGATATTGAATTGATCTGTGAAAATATTCGGGAGTTATCACAAAATATTGAGCGTTTTCTCTCAAATATCGATATTGACCAAGAGGAATTTTTTAATCTTGAAAACCGCCTTGCGGAGATTCATAAACTTAAACGCAACTATGGACCGACATTGGAGGAGGTTTTTGAGAATTACGAAACTGCTTCTCAAAAAGTTGCCGATTTTGTTGCCGGAATGCAGAGAAGATCTGATTTGGCGGCAGAAGAGTACCGATTGAAACAGGATTTGCTTTCAGAATGTCGCAAATTATCACTTGTCCGTCAGGAAAAGGCTTTGAAATTGCAGGAGATGATGTTGGCGGAGTTGGCTGAAATCGGTTTCGGCAAGGCGACTTTGAAGTGGGAGTTCAGAGAGGTTGCACCGAGTGCAAACGGCTTCGATGAGGCCGAGATTATTTTCAGTGCAAATCAGGGCGAAGAACTCTATCCTTTGCGCAAAATTGCAAGCAGCGGTGAGAGGTCAAGACTTTTTCTGGCAATAAAAAGTGTCCTTGCCAAAGTTGATGATATTCCGATTGTTATTTTTGATGAAATTGATGCCAATATCGGCGGAGAAACTGCTAACAAGGTTGCGAAAATGCTTCGTAACCTTGCCGAATATCGACAGTTAATTCTCATAAGCCACTTGGCACAGGTGGCGGCTCAGGCGACTAATCATCTCTATGTGCATAAAGAAGAAGCCGACGGCAGAACTTTCACTTATGCTTCGATTATCAATGGGGATAGGCGAATTGATGAGATTGCCAGACTTCTGGGCGGCAAAAGCAATCTCGAAATTGCTCGACTTCACGCAAAAGAGTTACTCTAAAAAACAAAATTCCGAGGGATGCTAATTTGAGTGGATGGACTCAAT
>JAZRSP010000473.1:0-4340 GCA_045651565.1 Victivallaceae bacterium
AGTAAATACAATAGCGGAGAGCTGGCTGAGCGGTCGAAGGCGACGGTCTCGAAAATCGTTATACTCCTCGTGGGTATCGAGGGTTCGAATCCCTCGCTCTCCGCCATTTTTGTGCTTAAATTCGGGGTAAAAGTACCAAACAGTACCATTTCGGTTGTTCAATCGCTTAAAAACAGATAATTTTCAGCTATATCCAGGAATCAATTATGGAAAACGATATGGCTATATCCAAGATCAAACTCAAGATCGGTACTGTTTATCAAAAAGAACCCAACGGTATTTATTACTTCCGTTATCAGGTCAACGGAGCCCGCAAAGCAATCAGCCTCAAAACCCGCAATAAGCAACAAGCGATCAAAGAAGCCGAAAAGTATGTACCGCTTATTCAGGCTACCAGTTCTGAAGTAATTGCCGCTCACGTCAAGTATGCCCGCAATCTGACTGCCCCGGAAAAGAATCTCTTGCTCACCCAAGCGTGGAGCGAATATGAAAAAAGTCCCGAACGGGCAACGCCTGATACCGTAAGTGAAGCATTAGCTTATAAATCCACTTTTGCCGAGTTTGTTGCCTGGGTAAACAATCCCGCCGCGGTTATGCGGGATATTACCGGCGAAACAGCTATGCAGTATGCTGATGATATGCGGCAAAAGAATATTGCCGTATCCACTCACAACCGCAAATTGAAACGAATCCGCCGGGTATTTACGGTCTTAAAGGAATATTACACGGGAGATAATCCTTTTCAGTCCCCGGTACTTTACCGCAAAGAACGCGAGGAACGGGAGCAGGATGTTCACCGTTTGTCATTCACCCGTGAACAGGAACAACAGCTCCGTGATGTGCTTGCCGATGATCAATACAAGGTAATGAACAAGCCGGAAATCCGGGTGATTTATTATTTGGGGATGTTCACCGGTCAGCGTTTGAAAGATTGCGTGCTTTTGCGTTGGAGCAAGATCGACCTTAACATGCAGCGTATCTGGGTAAAGCAGTTCAAAACCGGCAAAGAAGTTACCATCCCGATCGGCGCACCGTTGCTGGAAGTCCTGACGGAAGCATTGGCGTGGAAGAGCAGTAATATTGATTATGTCTGCCCCAATGTGGCTGCCCGTTACAACAAGACCAATGCATTGGGCAAAAATGTCGGCAATAACCTTGTAAATATAGATATGCTGCGGGTGATACGCTGGATCGGACTTGAACCGTCAGTTACAGTACCGGGAAGGGATAAAAAGGTTACGGTATATGGATTCCACTCTCTGCGGCACTCTTTTGCTTCATATTGTGCGGAAGCCGGTGTACCGCAAGCTACGGTGATCTCTATATTAGGAGCTGATTCAGAAATCGTTACCAAATATTACACGCATGTAGGAGATGCCGCTCAACGGCAGGCAGTAGCAGCTGTATCCGGTATTACTTCGCCTGATACAGCCCAAAGCAAGATTGCTGAAGCACTGGAACTTATAAAGAGTTCGACAGCATCAAGTGATGAAATTTTAGCTCAAGTAAAAGCGATTCTGGAAAAATAACACAAATACCGGTTCTTCTGCAACTGAAGAACCGGTATCACCCATAATAATTTACTTTTGTTGGGGAGCTTTTTTCAAATGCTCGTGATAGCTGGTTTTCTTCAAACCAAGCATTTGACAAATTGCAGAGCGGTCAAATTCAAGTTTTTTGTATCCTTCAACAATCAGATAAAAATCGCTATCCTCGTTATGATCTTTATCCGTCAGCTTCCACTGCTTGTGTTCACTGTCAAAAATTATTTCAAACGGTTTCTTTAATTCTGAACGCATTGGATATCTGGGCAATTCATATTTTACAAAACAGGGTTGCTCATCCAAATTGCCATCGTCTTTTGCTTCGTTACGGCTGATATTGATCGTTAACGCTATTTTATCCAATTTACTTTGCAAGCCGCGTATTTCATTGTCCGAATTTGCGTGATGCGTGATCAATACGGCAATTCCCATTCTTCTTATTTTATCAATAAGATCTTTGAAATTTGCCGGAGTTGCAGGAGTCTCTGTACGAACCAAGCCGGTATATGTATCAATCACCAGCAAATCAACTGCTTTGCCGGGAATACCTTCATTCTTTTTTGCATCCTCAATCATATCAAGAATTTTTTGATGATTTTCCGGCAATGAAAAGTCAATCGCACAATCGGCAACATCCTTCATAATCAAATTGGCTCTACATTCGTCAGCTCTTGCTTCCGGAATGTAGCCGGACTGGAATGTTTGCTTTTTTGACTCCATTGCTCCCATATTTTCAAAATCAAGATACAGGACTTTGTGTACTTGTTTAGGCACATTCCACCATTTTCCCTTCAATAATGGAACCGGATTTTCTGAAAATCCGGCTGCTGCGACTCTTGCGGCGATACTGTATGCCAGAGAGCTTTTGCCAACAGATTTTTTCGCATAAAGCAAGGTAGCATTACCTCTGATCAAAAGTGGATGCATTATGTAATCTATCGGTGTAGGTTTAGAGTTTTTCTCTTCGGCAATACGTTTTTCTTCCGGCGGCACATCCGATTTAAGCCACCATTTATCAGGTAATCTATTCAACTCTTTTTCTGCGGATTGGAAAAAATCATCTATTTCGTCTTCATATTCCAATATCAACAGTTCTGACGGATTCACTTGAGGAGGATTTTCCTGATACATTTTCAATATATCTTCCACATTATCAAAACCCCGCATCCGATACTTACCATAATCAACTTTTAATACCAGCAGCTTATATTCCAGATCGGTGTTTTCATCAAAGTATTCAGTCAATTCCTGCGTTTTAAGTGCGGCTGCTTCAAAACTTATTCCGGAGTGATTCGATACCAGTAAAAACAGTTCTTTATTCAGCAATGGCGACCAATCTACCTGATCATATCGACCGGGCGAGCAAATAAAACTGGTAAAGACAACCTTGTTTGAGTCGTTTTTATTCTGGTTTGCTTCTGCCAATTCAATGCTGTCGCACAGGATTACAGTTTCACATTCCGGGGCAAGCAGTTTATCCAAGTTGTAAAGCGGCGTTTTATCTGCCGGATAAGGTACGCAGAAGATTTGACTCTTGGCACTGTTATTACGAATCCAGGTGGTCATCGGAAGGAGTATTTTGCGTTGAGTTTCCGAATCGTATATTTTGACAACATTCATAATCGTTTCGCCGTATTGATTGTGAAATGGAAACACCTGATAATACCAGTTTTCATGACAGCGATTGTTCAACGCAAAATCACTTCGCAGCGGAGTTTGACAAGGAATCAAAAATTGAAACGCATATTGTTCCAATCGGGCATCCGTCCAATGCTCCTGCTCCGTATTTCTCCCCAATGGGGCACTCCCCCAGATATAATCCGGATACATATTGCGGGGCTTGACTTTTGAAAATACTTCAGATGTACCGCCCCAGAAGCGGCACATCTGTTCCGGCTTTTTATAAGGAGTTATATGCTTGCAAATGGAGTATAACGACGGATATTTTGCGTAAAAAGCATTGATCACATCTGCAGAGTGATCAATAAGTGGATTGGAATACTCTTGATTATTCTGTACTATATAAGGATACTCATAGCGGGTAGAATAGCGTGGTTTTGCCTGTGAAGAATTATTTGCAGCCGATTCGTATGCTATCCCCCAGTATTTGCCGTAAGGATTCAGTTTGCCGACTTCAAACTCATCACAACTGATATTTACAATTCTATCATCATAATAACTTGCTTTTGCCTGAAACTCTACATTCTCCGGCAGGTAATAACAGTTTTCGTGAAATGTTTTTTTTGCCAAACGGATAAAAGCCGGGAAGCGTTCGCTGGTACAATTAGCTTCAATCAGCAAAGCAGCCTTAGCTTCCAAGCAAATCTCATCGCGTTTTGCCTGATCTTCCAGAATATCATCAATCCACTGAAAATTTTCAAAAAGTTCTTTTAATTCATCAAAAGTAATTGCCATATCCCAATCTCCAACAAGATTTTATCTCTTCTATGAAGCATTTGTTATTACAAATATGCGGCATCGTATGCTGTATTACATTATGTCTTATCTGTAAAATTATTGTTAATTTTAATCTGTTACCTCATCCAAACTTCAGATGGAATCGCTTTTATCGTAACGGGTTATTCATTTGTCGTTGGTAAAATCCAGAAATGCCACCGAAATGGGATCCATAGCGATTGATTGCTACGAAAGCTCCGTCTCATTCTTCCAGGATGCTGTATTCTCAGCTCTGTATTTACCAGAATATCTTCCAGTTGTTTTTCGAGTGGAAAAATAAAAAAACGGATTTTGCCACCTCACCGAAAGTCATGTCTGAATCTCTGTATACACTGCCTC
>JAZRSP010000474.1:0-3293 GCA_045651565.1 Victivallaceae bacterium
ACATATCTTCGGCTTTGGCGATGGTTTCGGCAGAATAATCTTTTTCAGCACCTTTGCGGCGCAAAATAAGCAATTCAAAAACTGCAAATTCGATCTGGTTGAAATAAAGCACCTTGGAGCCATCAGGCAACTCATGATGCAAGTCAGTACGAATCCAATCCAGCACTGGCATAAAGTTATAAGTAATGGTCTTTATTCCACACTGTCCGAGATGACGGATGGATTGCTTGTAAAGCTCCATATAGCGTTTACAGGAACCGCTGGCAGTTTTGATATCTTCATGCACAGGCAGACTCTCAACCACGCTCCAAGTCATTCCGGCTTCTTCTACCATCTTTTTGCGTTCCATAATAGCATCCTGCGTCCACAAAATACCATAGGGAATGTAGTGCAACGAAGTTACAATGCCAGTGGCACCTGTCTGGGGAATGAATTTCAACGGAACAGGGTCTTCAGGACCGTACCAGCGAAATGTTGGTTCCATAAACATAATAATATCTCCTTTTTTTATTTAACGATCGACACGGGCATTGCCGCCGGACATGAGTTTTTCGACTTCAGATTTCAGAGCCATGGAGGTATCACCCGGGGTAGTCATGGCAAGAGCACCATGAGCAGCACCGCAATTCACAGCTTTTTCCAAATCATTGTAACTCATCAGTCCATAAATAAGACCGGATGCAAAACTGTCACCACCACCGACGCGATCGAGAATTTCCAAACCGTTACGCTGAATGGCACGGACAAAATTGCCGTTGCTCCAGGCAATCGCCCCCCAATCGTTGACCGTGGCCGTTTTTACAGTTCGAAGTGTCGTTGCAACGACCTTGAAATTTGGATAAGTCTTGACAACCTGCTGAATCATATTTTTGAATGCCTCCACTGGAAGCGTTTTCAGCTCGGCATCAGTACCTTTAACTTCAAAACCAAGCGAAGCAGTAAAATCTTCTTCATTGCCGATCATCACATCGACGAGCGGAGCGATTTGACGGTTGACTTCTTGTGCCCTCGCTTTGCCGCCGGTACTCTGCCAGAGAGAAGGACGGTAATTAAGGTCATAACTTGTGACAGTTCCATATTTTTTTGCCACAGTCAGCGCCTCGATGACCACTTCCGGCGTAGTATCGGAAAGTGCGGCAAAAATTCCTCCGGTGTGAAAGTGCCGAACACCGAGAGTTCCAAAAATATATTCCCAATCAATCATACCGGTTTTGAGTTGGGACACTGCCGTATTACCACGATCAGAACAGCCCTTTGCGCCACGGATACCGAATCCGCGTTCGGTAAAATTCAAACCGTTCCGCAATGTTCTGCCAATACCGTCATAAGGCATCCACTGTATAAGAGAAGTGTCAACTCCTCCTTGCATAATGAGATCTTCCAATAGTCTGCCGACAGGATTGTCGGCGAATGCAGTTACGACTGCAGCACGCAGTCCGAAACAACGGCGCAAGCCACGGGCAACATTATATTCTCCTCCCCCCTCCCAAGCCTGAAAGGTTCTGGCTGTGTGGATGCGACCTTCGCCCGGATCAAGCCGAAGCATTACCTCTCCGAGAGATAAGATGTCATAGCGGCATTCTTGAACATTTTTATAAATGGGTAAAGACATTTAAAATACCTCTTTATTTTTAACCCTATTTTTTCAGCGAACACGGTCCATTAACGCACCCGCCGGAACAACACATAACTTCCAGAAAGTTTGCCGGTATTTTTCCAGCTGCATACATTTTCAGCATAGCAATGGTTTTTTTATCAATACCATTGATTGCTTTTGCGTCAAGTTTGAAATCATCTTTGAACCCACCGAGTTCAGAAATGACCGCTTCTGTTACGCCACAACTTTTTGCAAAATTCCGTGCTGTTGCAATTGCCGGTCGTGGAATCGGCCACGGCTCACAGGAAATAACATCAATATTTTTTCCTGCAAGCATTGCAAAAAGTTCTTCAAAGCTTAAAACATAATCAATATTTTTCCGGGCGGCTTCAACACGCTTTGCCACGCACGGTCCGATAAAGACGACTTTACATCCGGGATGTTCCCGTCGGGCAATTTCTGCGGCGAAGACCATCGGACTGGGAGTGGAAGAAACATATTGCATAAAATCAGGCATAAATTTTCTTACCAATTCCACATATGCCGGACAACAACTGGTGGTCATCAATTTTTCTCCGGCATTCATTTTATCCCGGAACTCCTCTGCTTCATGGGCAGTCGTATCTTCAGCACCGAGAGCAACTTCAATTACATCTGTAAAACCGAGTTTGCTCACGGCGGTAAAAAGCTGTTCTATAGTTCCTGCGATCTGTGAGGATGCGGCAGGAGCAATCATTGCTACCACTTTTTCATTGTTTTTCAATGCTTTTAAGACATCCAATATTTGAGAACACTCTAAAATGGCACTGAAAGGACACTTTGCAAAACAGTTACCGCATGATATGCATTTTTCCACATCAATTCTGGTATGTCCATCATTGTCCTTATGAATAGCACCAGTTGGACAAGCATCTTCACAAGGGACTGTGGTTTTGACAATCGCATGATAAGGACAAACAGAAGTACATTTTCCGCATTTGATACATTTATTGTAATCAATGGTGGAAACCTGATTAACTACCGATATTGCTCCTTTGGGGCAACTATACATACAAGGACGGGAGAAGCATCCCCGGCAGTTTCCCGTTATCACCACTTTTGCACTCGGACACTCTGAGCAACCGGCTTCGCAAACAGACAGGGGAAGTTTATTTGCAACATCAGCGGGCTTCTCTGTTGTAATTGCTTCTTTGTAATAAGAAGCAAGCGTTCTAGCTTCATCAGTTTCTTCTTCACAGGAAAATCCCAGAAGATTCATCAGACGGTATTTAATAACCGCCCGGTCGTGGTAGATGCAACACCGGCTGGAATGATCCTGCCGGGGCCGCATCTCCACAGGGAAGCGATCCAGTTCCGTTTCCAGAGAGCCGTTGTTAAACGCCCGGACGAAACGGATCATCAACTCCCGTCTCAAAAAAACAGAACCGTCAATCATCTCTTACTCCTCGAGCAGTGCTCTCATTTTATCATAAATCTTTTCTGCGGTAGCATTTTCGATGACCTCACCATTAAGTTTTACATAAGGCGCACCGGAAAGCTCTTTTTCATTGCAAAGTCCCATGCAGGGTAATGCACGAACATCAGTTTTGCCGCGTAATTCTGACGGCATTTCGTTTTCAATGTTCAGCAAACGATTTGCTCCCAACATGTAACAGGTGGTTCCGCAACAGATTTCAAGTTGCATTTTTTTCATTTT
>JAZRSP010000475.1:0-2794 GCA_045651565.1 Victivallaceae bacterium
AAGAATCTCTGGTCTATCGGTTGTCTTGAAGAGACCATTTATCTTCTGTTGGATGATAGCGGAAAATTCTATACTTGCGATGACGATATGCCGCCGGAGGAGATTGCAAAACCTCTGACTGAATTTTTGAAAGGATTGTAAGTTATGCAGACTTTTACGATAAAATCATCGGGGATGACCTCGATTTATGAACTTGACGAGGCGTCTGGAATCCTGCATCACACCGTCCGCGACGGGCAAAAAGTCCTGTCCCGGCAGGAAATCAAACTGCACAATATTGATGTCGAATATTCAGAATGTGCCAATTTGCGGGAATTACCGTTCTGGCGTTCTGTTTTTGCGCTTGTGACAACGTTTCTGGCAATTCCGTGCGTTTTCGGTTTGATTTGGGGTTTTGTCACGCAAGGAACGTTGATCATCCCCGCTTGGATGCTGGTAATTATCGGACTTTGGCTTGTCTGCTTATGGAGTATGCTTCACGGGTGGAAAAACTGCCGGGACGGCTGTATTGTTTTTCAGTCAAAGTTCCACTATGATTTTGAAATAGATTATGTGCACGGCAAACGCCAAGACGCCCTGAAAATCGCCGAAATAATCAGCAAATACTGCAAGCAGCTTCATCCGCCAGCGGTTGCGCTTGCCGAACATCGATTTAAAAACGGTTTGGTGAAATTATTTGAAGACCGGATGGTATTCTACAATCAATTCGGCGTAAAAAGTGAATCATACGATTATACCAGACTATCCCCAAAAGTATCTTATCACGCCGATAAATCCATTGTCGGCAACATTATTTGCGGAACTCTGTCGGCAATATTTTTTATTGCGGCACTCTTTATGTTCGGCTTCGGTATCGGGTGGATCATTTACCGGATGATCGTCGGAACGGTTGATGTTGTGGATATTTTAACGATGATAAGTCTGGTTGTAGTCGGAGTTATTCCGCTGGCGTTGGGGAGATTCTTCTGGTCGTGGTGTCAACCAAACGAAAAGTATTACGCTATCGTGGAAAACAACGATTACGGCATCGGCGCAAGGCTTGAAGTCGGAAAAGATACCGCCGATGAACGTGATTTTATCAAAACTTTGAAGACGCTTTTGCGCAACGCTCACAAAAACAAAAGTGCAGAACGCGATTGTACCCCGAAACCCGATCCCGATGGACTTGCCATTCAGGAACCGGAATACGAACCAATAAACCACATCACCATCACTATCCGGATCATTGCCGGGGTGCTGAATGGTCTCTGCTGCGTGGTTTTATCTATGTGGAAAAAGAAATTTCCGGTTTGTTCAATCGTCGCAGTTACAATTCTGATTTGGCTCGGTGCAGAACTTCTTAACAACTACCTCGTCCGGAGGAAAAAATGACATTTTTTCAAAAATATTTTAAACTGCTTCTGATTTCGGCTGTGTTTGCTGCTTTGCTGATGCTTTTCAAGTTCGGCGTGGTTGAACCGGCATATACGCCGATATCCGAAAATCCATGCCGATACGGTGAAATGTTTGGACCGGTGAGCTGCTTAAAGAATTGGGTGTACGGTTTTCTGGTGTTGGGCTGGGGAGTTTCAATGTTCCTTGTCTGGAAAACTTGCGGCAAAAAAACGGACAACAAGTGACCGCCTGGGCAAAAGAAAAGAATATTACGGTGTAATAAAGGTGTAAAATGCGCTGGATGTGGTTCTCCGAAGCGGTGATGCCTTTCCCCTGATCCGCTATAAGGATAAAACAACTCCTAAAGATTGGAGCGAACAATGAAAAGGCAAACCTTTGAAATATTGCCCTTGCAGGGCGTGTATTGGAAAGATAAGGATCTGAAACTTACCTTCGGAATGCCGCTGAATCAGTTTGATGAGTATTTTCCCGACAGTAACAAATCTACAAAATGGGATTGCCAGTAAAGTCAGTAGTCGAGGGAGCAGCAAAGTATTGAGGATTCCGTTGCCATGGAAGTAAAATTTAATCGTTTTGACAAAACAGCGATTGCCGATATAGTTCATGATTATTTTCTTGATGTGGATACGATTTACTGGAATAAAGAAAATAATCTTATAACAATGTTGTATTTCAAGGATAGCGGTGGGAGTATTGGCGCAGGTAAAATCATAATTAAAAATGTTATTGAACTGATTTTTAAAGACGAAGAAAAAATTCAATATTATGATATAAATTATATCAATTGGATTAGTAAGACTAAAAAGATTGTGATGATAACAAATATACCGTTATTATTAGAAATATTAGTCTCAGACTTTGCAATGGACATAGAGATTTATGAATAACTGAAGGATTACGGAATGAATAAAACTTGCGCAAAACTTCATGCCATACTGCCCCGGAAAGGCAATAAAGCGGTGGTGTTCCGCCGTGGACCGTCTTCGTGTGTTGCGGTCATCGGTTGGGATTTGGCAAAAGATACATTTACCATCGGACAATGGCTTCGGGGCAGGATCTATCCATTCCGCTGTGATCTTTCTCCGGATGGCGAATATCTGCTCTACTTTGCAGCCAAGTATGGCAAGGTCAATCCGGTGGAAAAATTTGTCAACGAAAAAGTTATTGAACGCATCGGAGAACCTTTTTGCGGTGGCACATTCCGCAGTTATGAAAAATATTTTCAGCAGCGTGAACGCGAAGAAGAACTTGTCCGCAAAGAGTTTGCAAAAGAAATTCAAAAAATCCGCAACGGGCGTGATTACACCGACCGCAGTTGGACGGCGATTTCCCGTGCGCCTTATTTGAAAGCGATCGACCTCTGGTTCAACGGTTCCGGATGGAATGGCGGCGGCAAATT
>JAZRSP010000476.1:0-6066 GCA_045651565.1 Victivallaceae bacterium
GATACTGATAAAAATTTCATAAAAACCTCCTAATAATTATTATCATAAAAACTATTAATTACTATAGCACAATAAATAGTTTTTACAAACTCCAAACAAGAAAAAAATAACTACTTCCTTGAAATCTGTACCATAATTCACTTATTATCCACAAATTTATGAGATATATAGGAAAAATTACAGTAAAAAATTTGAAAAAAACAAATAAGACTGTATATTAATAAAAGTATTTTTATATCCTATAAAATGCAGAAAGAGGAAAAAAGTAATGAGTGGAGTGTTTTTAGTCAGTTTGGGTTGCCCCAAAAATTTAGTAGATACCGAACTTCTTGCAGGTTCGTTGCTATGCTGCAATCGTCACATCACCTTTGACGATCGGCAGGCAGATATTTACATTATCAATACCTGTGCTTTTATTCCCTCTGCGAGAAGCGAAGCCGAAGACGCTATCAAAACTGCAATCAAGTGGAAAAAACGAGTAAAGAAAATGAAACGTCACATCATTGTTGCAGGGTGTCTTCCCCAATACGACCAGGATTTAAGTTATCAAAAACTTTATCCCGAAGTCGATGTCTGGATGGGTGTCAACAATATTCCGGAACTGGAAAATATTATCAGCTCTTTTGATTCAGAAGACGGCAAAGTTTTCCCGGAAATAGCGAAAAATCCGAACTATCTCTACGACCACACTCAACCAAGATTGCAATTAACCGTTCCGCATATGGCGTACTTAAAAATCGCTGACGGCTGCAACAACCATTGCAGTTACTGTGCAATCCCCTCTATTCGCGGGGAATTACGCACCAGAACTATCGCTTCTGTCGTTGCCGAAGCCAAAATCCTGCTCGAAAACGGCGTGAAAGAGTTAGTAGTTATTGCACAAGACATTACCGTTTTCGGCCATGACCGCCCCGATGATAATGAGAACTTGGCAAAACTTTTAACTGAAATTGAAAAAATCGAGGGTGATTTTCAAATAAGATTGCTCTATACCCACCCGGCTCACTATACTTCTGAATTGATTCAGGTGATTAAAAACAGTTCCAAAATTCTGCCCTATTTGGATATGCCTTTGCAGCACATCATCGACAGAATTTTGAAAGATATGAATCGCCATATTGACAAAAAAGGTATTCTTTCTCTGCTTGATACTCTCAAAAAAGAGATTCCGAATCTGGTTTTGCGAACCACCTTTATCACCGGTTTCCCCGGTGAAACCGAAGCGGAATTTAATGAACTTCTGGAATTTATCAAAGAATACCGTTTCCAGCGTTGCGGAGTTTTCGGCTACTCTCCGGAAGTTAATACTCCTGCGGCGAAAATGCCGAATTTGATTGACACGTCTATCGCCAATGAACGAGCAAAAATTCTCATGGAAATTCAGGAAGAAATTATGCTTGATTACCAAAAAAGCTTCATCGGCAAAACCGTCAAAGTCCTTTGCGATGAGGTCGAAGGACAAATGGCAATCGGACGAGCCTTTATGGATGCCGCCGAAATTGATAACAGAATTATTTTTGCCGGCAAAAAATTGAAAGCCGGAAATTTTTATAATGTAGAAATAAAAGAGGTCAGCGACTTTGACTTAATCGGTTTCGCTGAAAGTGCGAGCAAAAAATAAGGAGAAAACCAAATGAATTTACCGAACATTTTAACTTTAAGCAGAATAGGAATGATTATTTTAGTAGTTATTCTTTCAATTTTCTGCGGCCCGAAAGTGGAAGATATTCAAAGCATTTCCGCCTTGGGAATTAAGTATATCAATGTGCGAATTATTGCCATTATTTTAGCACTTTTGGCGGCAGTTACCGACCTTTTGGACGGATATTTAGCAAGAAAATGGAATCAAGTTACCGATTTCGGCGCACTTATGGACCCATTGGCGGACAAAATTTTCGTTGCTTCCTGCATGCTTTTGGCATTGGAATACCGTTTAATGCCGGCATGGATTGCCATTGCAGTGCTTTCCAGAGAGTTCATGGTTACAGGTTTGAGATCGCTTGCCGCCAAAAAAGGCATTGTTATCGCCGCTGATAAATTCGGCAAAATCAAAACCGCACTTCAAATGTTTATGCTCGGAATTGTTGGTATGTCTTGGATTCACATTTTCGACCTTTGGACGAAAGGTACTTGGCAATGGTGGGTTTGGACAAGTTATCTTACCGGCGTGGTAATTATTACTCTCTACTCCGGAGCTGCATATTTCATCAAGTACCGCCATGTTTTCATGGATGATAAATAAGGTTTCATCTCCTATGAAAATTATCGATTTTCATACCCACTACTACCCGGACAAAATTGTCGAAAGAGCCTTAAAAGCGGCAGTTGACTTCATCAAACCACAAACTGACGGCACTCGAAAAGGCTTAATTGCTTCAATGGCGCAGAATAATATCCAATACAGCGTTGCCCTGCCGATTGTGAGCAGCGTGGAGAATACTTTAAGCGTCAACTCTTGGGCGGCAAACGAAAATCATGATGAAATCTGCATGCTCGGTTCAGTTCATATCGACGACCCGAATTACAAACAAACCTTGGAATTTATCCAAAAAAACAACATGCGTGGAATTAAACTTCATCCGGAATATCAGAATTTTATTTTCAATGATTGCCGCATGGATAAAATTTTTCAAAAATGCGTTGAACTTGATTTATTCGTCATCACCCATTGCGGATTTGATATCATGTACAAGCCCCCCTACAAGTGTACACCCGCAATGGTGCGTGATGTAAAAACACGCTTCCCCGAACTCAAACTTATCGGCGCACATTTGGGAGGCATGAGAGATTATGAAAATGTCGCGAAAGAACTTATCGGTCAACCGATTTACCTAGACTTATCATTTATGACGGAAGAAAATATTGAATTTAAACTCCTTGAATCATTGGTAAAAAAACATGATCAGAATTATCTTCTTTTCGGGTCAGACAGTCCTTGGTGCAACCCCAAAAAGGTGATTGACTTGGTAAATAATTTTGATATTTCCGATGATGACAAAGAGAAAATTTTTTACCGCAATGGTGCAAATTTATTGAAATTAAATTAACCCTCTAATCCTGTGCCGTCATAAAGGGAAAAAGCAACTGTTCATATTGAACTTTCGGCTTATCATCAGCAAAATTGGAAATACTTACCCCGATTAAGCGTACGGCTTTTTTGCCGACATCGGTCTTATTCAAAAGCGCAATTGCACACTCGGAAATCACCTCTTCCTTGTCTGTACCTACGGGGAAACTTTGGGAGCGGGTAACAGTTTTGAAGTCGGCATACTTAATTTTTAATGTAATCGTCCTGCCTGATAACTTCTCACGCTTGATTGCTTTACTAACCTTGATAGCCAATCTTTTTATGATGATTCTGATTTTCTGCAAATTTGTCGTATCGCTTTCGAGAGTCACCTCTTTGCCGTATGATTTCCGCACCGCATCGACTTCCAGTTCACGATTGTCAATTCCCCTCGCAATCTGGTAATAAAAATGTCCAACTTTCCCGAAATATGTGGTCAATGTCGATAAATCCAATGCCTTTAAGTCGCGACCGTACTTAATATTCATCGACTGCAACTTTTTGGCAGTTACCTTGCCGATTCCGTAAAACTTCTCAATCGGCAAATCCTCAATAAATTTGATTGCCTGATGCGGTTTAATTACCGACAACCCGGCAGGTTTTTTGAGCGAAGAAGCAACTTTTGCAAGAAATTTATTGTACGACACCCCGGCAGAAGCGGTAAGCGAAGTTTTTAAATAAATCTCCCGCAGAATTTCCCTTGCCAATTCCGTCGCACTCTCTCCGTCTTTCAGCACATCGCTAACATCCAAATAAGCCTCATCTATCGACATCGGCTCAACCAAAGGCGTATACTTATAAAAAATTTGAAAAACCTCTTCCGACACCCGTTTATATTTCGCCATGTCCCCCTCTAAAAAAATCCCTTGCGGGCATAATCTATGCGCCGTAGCAGTCGGCATGGCAGAGTGAACTCCAAAAACTCTCGCTTCATAGGAACAAGTTGAAACTACCCCTCTTTTCTCCGGCGAACCACCGATAATCAAGGGGTTATTACGATATTCGACATGGTCGCGTTGTTCTACCGAAGCGAAAAACGCATCCATGTCGATATGAATAATTTTGCGAATATCAGCCATATTTTACAAAAAAATTGCTATTCGCTGAACGGGAAAAAATTTAGTTGATTTCAGAAAGCAATGCAGTTGCGAGAGTTGCAAAAGTTTCTCCCTCACCTGATTCAGCCAAAGTTTTAACCTGGGTGAAACAAATTACCGCCTGTTCTTTATTGCCCTGCATCAAACTCAATCTGCCGACGCTGTAATATGCTTCTGCACGAACTGCAACTGAATTGACTACATTGTCGCCGACTTGCTGAAATGCCGCAATTGCTTCTGCAACTTTGCCGGATTCTTCATACAAGTAACCGATATTAAGTTTGGTGCGTTCTTTCAACTCTTTTGATTTGGTATTTTCTGCAATTGCAGTCAATAAATCAATTGCTTTGTCATACTCTTTTTTGGCAATATAAACGCTTGCCAATTTTTCACGAGCGAAGTTAGCTGCATCGTATTTGCCGTATTTTTCAATTGCAGCAACCAATGCTTCCTCGGTATCGGCATTTGTCAAAACCGCATTTGCTGTCTGTATTTGTTTCTGGTTATAATCCCAAACAAACAGAACAATTGCGATAACTACCAAAATTGCCGCAGCATAATAAATCATCTCCTTCCAATGACGATGAATAAGTCCGCCGAACTTATCAAAATCATCTAATAACGCACGATTAATTTCTGCGTCAATTGCCTTTTTCTTTTTATCTTTTGCCATTTTCATAATTCAAAATCCTTCTATTATTAATGGTGTGAAAAAATTCGTTCAGGTGCATGATAAAGCGCAACGCCCAATTCATTAGCGCGCTTGATTACATCTGCGTCACGGAGCGAACCTGCAGGTGCAATAATTGCGGTAATGCCTGCCGCAGCGGCTTTTTCTACGCCGTCAGCAAAGGGGAAAAACCCATCACTTGCCATAACTGCATTTTTGAGAGTGCCGACACCCTCATATTTTTCAGCAAACTTGATAATCGCCTGTTCGATTGCACCGACACGATCTTGTTCACCGGTACCAACAGAGAGAGTCTGACCATTCTGGGCAATTACCACGCCGTTTGAGCGGACACTGATATTAACATACCAAGCAAAAAGCAAATCGTCCAACTGTTCCGGAGTTGCTTTGTGCTGAGAAACCTGATAACCGCAAGATTTGTTTTCTGCTTCTGCAAGTTTAAGTTCATCAACGCTGTGGATTGCGGTCAACAACGGAGCGGCAATCACCAATGAACCGTCGCCCAAAACCTTGATAGTATTGTATGAATCATCGCAATCTTCAACATATTTAGGCAATAAATTCAAGTCGCCGCACTGCAAAATACGGATATGCTTATTGAGTTTATAGGTTTCGCCGTCATTAAAAACATCAAGCACACCTTCAGCATAAGAGGGAGCAACCACACATTCACAGAAAGTGCTCATAATTTCTTTGGCGGTTTCAATATCAACTTCGACATTGAAAGCAATTACACTGCCGAAAGCTGCACGAGCATCCGCATCACGAGCTTTTAAATAAACATCTTTCAAAGTATCATTTTTACAAGCCATTGCCGCGCCTGACGGATTGACATGCTTCATTACCGCGCAAGCGGGATTTTTGAAAAATTTAATGATATTAAGTGCATAAGAAATATCTTCCAAATTAGTTTGAGAAAGACCGCTTTTGCCGTTTTTAAGAATCTTCATATCGCCGATAACTGAAGTTTGATCCGCAGGTTTATAGTAACAAGCAACCTGGTGCGGGTTAGTACCGTAACGCAAGTCATCAACTTTTACAAACTTTCTGCCGTTAATTTCGACAGTGTCCTGAAAATTACCTACATTTTTTGACAAATAGGTATTACGATTAAGTTTTTCTGCCATTTTGCTAAATCCTTATATAAATTAATAAAAATCATTCATTAGAATAATATACAACACTTTTTGAATATCGCAAACTATAAAGCA
>JAZRSP010000477.1:0-2015 GCA_045651565.1 Victivallaceae bacterium
CAGAGTTTTGTCAACAAAAAAAGTTCAGTATCCAAGATTTCCAGGTCCAATTCGGCACGTTTTTTCTTTTCAATTCCGGAAAGTTCGTCCTGATTCAGTAGAGCATAAATTTTGCAATAATGTTTCAAGGCAAAAAGATAATCCCTTTGTAAATTCATGCGAATAAGAATGGGGGCACGCTTTTGATAGTATTGCCACCTCTTTTTCAAAGGCGTATCAAAGGGAGAGCTTTGTATATTTTGCCCGAATTCTTTTTTGAAAGCAGGAATCGTTTCCGCTATCATGGCGTTTTCGCTGGCAAGAACAGCGGTAAACTGTTTATTCCAATCGGGAGCATCTCCAATAAGCTGTGTTATCTCTTCTTTGCTGAAAGTTCCGTTTGCAATGGAATAAGTCAAAGCATTCACTCTGCTTTTATCAAAATTAAGAGCCAACATCTTGCCAATCAAGGTTTCGTTGTGCAGACACCATCCCCGTAATTTCTTCATAGCATCGTTGTAGTGACAGATTTGTTTTTTATTTTGATAATTTGAACGGATTTCCAATATAAAAATCCGGGCTGCGAAGCGAAAACTATCCAGATCCGGCATAAGTAAATCTCCCACCCACTCTCCGGGGCGCACCCAATTATAAGCAATCCGTTGCGGCGAAAGCAGCAGAATTTTGTCAAGAGCAATAAAAAAATCAGAATATTCTGTTCGTAATTTGCGGAGAATTTTTTGGGCTTCCTGTGGATTTTTGTATTTGCTTATATCCAGATCGTTATTATGTTTTGCCATATAAAAACTTTTCAAAGGTTCCCGCTCGATAGGGAAACCTGTATTATTGCGTTTTTTCCACGCCTCCTTTGAAATATCGCATTGAAGAAGTTTTGCAAGATCAGCTTGTCTTTCTCTGACTTGTGTGTGGAAATAAAATTCACCGACACTTACTGCGGCGATCAAAAATAAAGTACCACCCCACAAAGAAACTGCCATCCGTGAAAATTTTTCCTCTTTCCCGCTTGCTCCTAATGCACAGAACAGTAAGAATGTTTGAATCAGCTTGCACCACCATTTTTGTGACGGAGTATCAAACATATAAACAAGAATTTCCGCTACCAGACACCCGATAAGAAACAGTAAAGCCAGCCATCTGCGTTTTTTTAGGACAACAGGCAGCAGAAACATTCCTGCAAGTTCCAACGAAAATGCACTGACAAAAGCAGGTATTTTCCAGAAACGACTTTTTTTCAAATCGTTCCGCAATATGGTATAGAAATTTGCTGCAAAAGTCAGAAATCCGTAAAGAAAAATGATGATTCCCGCAACTGCCAATGTTGCAAGCCCAAGGAAAGTCTCTCCAATAAGCGGAACCTTTTGTTGCAGAAACCATGCGGCAACAGCAACCAGCAAAGAGACAAAAATCATCCACGACAGACCGAACATCGCTCCAGAGCGAGGTGATTTCCGCATAAAGAAACGGTAAAAGAACTTTTTTCGCTTATAGTGTTTTAATGGTTTATTTTTCATTTATTATGTCCTTATTCAATTATCAACATCACAGGAATCGTCAAAAAATGGTAAAATCACAAAGTCTTCTTCTGAATACCCGCTGGATGACATCCTTTCTATAAACATTTCTGCTTGGATTTCAGAATCAAAAATTTTTATAATTTTCACCGGCGGCAAATAAACTATACTGTCGTCACATTTTACAGAAACTGCGTATCTCTGTTTGCATTTATCTTGCTCAATCAACAGTTCCTGCAAAATAGGAATTTGCTTGAAGATTTGTTTGATTGTTGTTTCATCGACATCTAAAAAGGCGATTTCTTCATGAAAAATTGTGGTCAGAAATGGCAAACCGCTCTTGTGGTACAAAACAAAGTCTTCAAAACAATGGCATTGAAAAAGTGATTTTAAAAATTTCAATAACACAAATATGGATTGCTGAGTAAGATGAAAAGTGTACATTGTCGCCCAGGAATTTAATATTTTGGTACCTGGCCACTCCTGCACTTTGGCTTGCCCAAC
>JAZRSP010000478.1:0-14255 GCA_045651565.1 Victivallaceae bacterium
GCACTTGTAACCTTCTCTAATTCCTGATTAAGCGGTTTGATAAAAAGTAATTGAGTTTTCTTTTCCAAATCTTCTTTGGACAATGTCCCTGTCTTGTCCTTGATAATTTTCCAGCTTTCATTTTCGTCTGCATTACCGAAAAGGTCGTAAGTTTGGTCAATTCCCAAATCAAAATCTTTTAATTGTTCCCTTAAAAATTCAATACCAAGATTGTTTTTTTGATTTTCGCCAGTACCACTATCATATTCAGCAATTAATTTTCTTGCATGAGCAACAGAAATTTTACCACGCATAAAGCCTCGTCGGTCAGTTGTAATAGTAACCTCTTCGCCCATAGCCGGGTCAAAATGGCTTACCTTTTCGCCCTCATAACGATTAAAGAAAATTCCTGTATGTTCTGGGGTTGCATTGATTGACTCAAAGAAATCTTTTTTCGCTTTCAAACCTTTCAATCCAAAAAACTCATAAAGTTTAGTTGAAGCATTTTCCATTGACTGACGGTCGAGAGCTGCGCCCTTCCAAGTGGCTTCTTCAATTTCCTCAAAAAGTTTTCCAAGTTCAGTATCTTCAAAAACCTTGTTGCTTTTGTTCGTAATTAAGTTCAGCAAGTTTTTTAATCCTGCATTTTTCGCCCAAAATTCAGATAATTTTTTGTCTGGATCTTTAGGTTTTTTAGCAACTCTAATATCGGTTTTGCCAGATATTTCCTGCATAATCTTATGGTTTCGAGTGGAATTTTCTTGCAGTTTATTTTTAAGTCTGAAAAATAAACTCTGCTTGTTCTGATCAATCAAATATCTCAACTCTTTCAAGGCATAAGATAATTCTTCCGGGGTTTTCAAGTCCAGTTTGCCAAACATCTCATACAAGCCTTTTTCTGCTCGCAATTCGTTAGGATCTTCGGATTTTTCTGCACCGTTTTCAATATCAATTTCCGCTTGTGCGATACGGTCATTGAGGTTTAATATAATTCTTTCGACCGCTACCGGCTGTAATTGAACAATATCACGGATTTTAGCAATAGTATTTGAGTTGTCGCCAAAATCTGAAATTGGAATACCGGCTGAATTTACTCTGATTTTAGTTCCGGCAAGAAGTTCCATAATTCGAGTTTTGGCATTAAAAGAGTGAATATTCCTCAATAACTTTTCAAGTTCATAATTCCGTCTTCCCTCCGGATAAGTTGGACTTGGATTATCTGAATAGTTGTTGAGTTTGACAATAGCCTCAATAAATCTTCCTTGCATTTCAGCCGGAATAAATTTTTTGACATGCTTTTTCGCCAAATCTTGAACTCTGATAATGTTAATTTTCTCCATTCGAGCCGCTTCAAGCAGTATTTGAAAACTCTCTGCGGCGCGTTGTGCATCATATTCGGCGTATTCTTCTTTGAGTTGATTTTTCTCTTTGATTTTTTCGTCAATATACATTTTTCTCAAATCAGATCTTTTCAAGTCCCGGAAGAGATTAATAATATCCTCTTCAATCTGTGCTGCATCTCCGCCGTATTTTGAAGCAATTGCTTGAGCGATCTCATCTGAATTCATTCCTTGCGCATAAGCCAAAGAATTTTCACGGCGTTTAGAATATTCCATAAGTTGAAGCCCTGTCTTCTTGCCCGGCTTATTAAGCGAGTAAATTTTCCATTCACGAGGAATCCAATCTCCTGTAAATTCTTCCCCCATAAACCGAGTTGTAGGCTTAATTTTGCCACCAACTGGAAGAATATCCATAACCCAAGTGTAAAGTTCCGGCATATTTTCAGCAACAAAATTATCAAATTCAGCCTTACGATATTTAGCCTTATCCTTAATGTACTTCTCTCTTGCTTTACGCATTGTCTCATCTTCGACAATCGGTTTATTGCCTAAAAATTCGTCTTTGGTAATCTCCATTCGTTCCTCTTCGGCAATCTCTTCGGCAAGTTCAGCCAAAAATCGCTTATCCCGCTTTTTCTCTCTGTATTCAGCAAGCAAGCCTGATTTCTTCAAACTTTTAAAATGCTCAAGCACCAATTCAGCGGAAATATCTTCACCCAAAGCCTCTGAAAGGACTTTGGCAGCCTCTTCAATTTTGATTGAATTTTTTCTGCCTTTTTCAGTTTTGTGTTTATCCATCCAGTCGCCGATGAACGCCACTCCGTCATATTTTGAGCCGGCATTAAGTTTGAAGTCTTTACCATATTTTTGAGAGAGGATTTTATAGAACTTGTCCTTTTTCGCCATAACCGCATGCTCACGCATGTTGCGAATTTTCTTATTTCTCTCTCTAATTTCCTGTCTTGCAAGCTGAATAGCAGCATTCAAAGTTCTGTAATCTTTTTCGTGGTCATATTTCACGCCATTTTCGATTAATAACATTTCGAGTTGAGAGATGTCATTATAAGTTAAACTTACACTTCCCCAAATAATTTTCTTAAAAGCTTCAAGTTTCTTCTGGTCAATCGGGTAATTATCATTAATTGAAAATCTACCCCCATTATCACTCTTGTTTGGAGCATATTCCTGTAAAAATTCCCAAATCGGAGCAAGGTCAAGTTCAAAGTCCTCTATAACCGCTTCGACATCGTTGTAAGCAGTATACTGCTTGCCATCACGCATATAGGTAACTCTTTCGCCATTCCATTTTTCGTCAGGCTGTTCGTGGTCGGAGAAACGCAAGGTCATGTCATCTTCGCCGTTATTGACTTTTAAGTAATAACTTGTACCGCTGCTGTTCTCATCTTCTTCTATTATAGTGTAACCTAAACTTTCAGCATAAGCTCTCGCCATATCCCGAGCAGGTACGAGAAGTTGTTGTTTAGCCCACAAGTTAAGAGCCTTATTAAACTCTCTTTCTTTATCTTTATGAATTTTCTCATTAATTTTTTCAAGTTCAATTTCTAAATCTTGTATAGTATAGTCATAAAAATCACTAATTATTTTAATTCTCTCTCCATCAGACATTGACAGCCAAAAACTACCTTCGTTCACTTCAAAGCGTTCGCCAGTTTGGTCTGTTGCATTAAAAGGGTCTTGCAATGCTTCTTCTTTTTGTTTCTCTAATTGTTGAATTTCATTATTAAGATATGAAAGTTCATTTACTAAATCTTCATCTGCTTCAAAATCATTTTCTTTTGGTCTACCCTCTTTTTTCCAATCGACTTCCAAAACCGGGGCATTTTCGCCATTTTTCAAAGAAAATCGCAATTTTTCTTGATTTTCGCTTGCATTTTCCCAAACTTCACCTATAGTAGTAATGCCTTTACGGTAAAATGCGTCGGAGCCGTTTTTAGCAGAAGCCGACAGAATTTCTTCTGCGGAGGATTCAGAAAAGGCAGTAATTACCCAATTTCTGCCTTTTTGATTTATTCGTAAAATAACTTTTCCATCATCAGAAATTAATACTTTTTTCCCTTTTCCCGAACCACATCAAAGGCTCGTTGAGCAACATTTAATTCATCAAGTCTATATTCCTTTTTTACTGGAAATTTCTCAAAATATTCTGGACTACTACCAATAGCAAATCCCTCAATATACTGAATAGCGTGCTGAACTTCATGAATCAATACCGTTTGCAAAAGATCTTTTTGTTGTGCCAGCGGCAAATTGATAAAATTATTGTAATTGATGTAAATTCTATTATTCTCTTTTGAATAACTTCCAAGTGAATCAATATTGGCAGATATAACTCTTATCCTGCGTAATTGGTCATAAGCAGCAAAGAGTTCAGGAGCATTGACAATGTTTTCCAAATAATCATCAAGAAAAGCAAAATTGTCAATATTATATTCATTGCCATCGGGCAATTTTCTTTTTGTTATTATGGTTAAATCGGGAATTTCCATACGCCATTTGCCGTCCCCGCCTTTTTCCCAGCCGGTAGCAAACTTAATGGTTTTTGGGTCTTCGCCTTTGGCAAACATCTCTTTTGCAATTTGTAAGTTATCGAGATTGTTCTGCTTTGAATATTTGTCAAGTTGAGCAGCCCCTTGTTCCCCGATAATCGCAAACCTTGCAGCGTTCTTTTCCGTTAGTTTCTGTTTATCCTTTATCCGTTCACTCTGTTGTTTAGCGAGTGAACGGCGAAGTAAGGTCTTGATTTCATTGTCAGTCCATTTTGCATTAAAACCGCACTTGCGGAGAGCCATTTTAATTTTCTGAACGAGAGATTTGAAAAAGCCTGCCTGCTCCAAATCTGCTTGATTTGCGAGAAATTCTTCCATGATATATTTCTGATCAGCAGCGACCTCTAAATTTTTTCCATAGGTTTCCGCAAGTTTTTGCAGTTCTGCTGCATGAGTAGTTTTAACTTCCTCATAAATCTGCTTAATGACATTGTCGTAGTCATTGCCGAGCAGCACTTCCAAGCCTTTATGCCCGGCAGTTTCGTGAGCGAAAGTTTTTTCCAAGTCCGCTTGATTTTTAATATTGTCAGCGAAAATCACAACCTTGTCTGTATCTTTGTTGTAATAACCTTTTACCCCCTTGCTGTAAGAATTTTTATCCACATACGCCTTTTCCTCTTCGCTTAAATTGTCATAATTTTGGGCGAGTTCAATATTGACATTAGGATAAAGTCTTTGAATATCATTAACTCTAATCTTCATCTGCTGATAGTTTGGAGCACGAGAAGTTTTGATTATCATCTGCTCTTCAATAGCCTCTTGAGCCTTGTATTTCATATATGATTCTTCACCATATTGCTCAATCAATTTATCTCTATCAGCAATTTCTTTTTGCTCTTTAACCATATTAAGCAATTGCACTTCTCTTTGTGCGTTAATTAAGTCCATAGGGTCAGAAGTCTCAATCAAAGTATCAAGTTGGTCAAGCATAGAAATCTCTTCATCGGTCGGATTTTCTTTGGATCGAATTTCCTCTGCTTTAACTTTAAGAAAATTTTTAGCAGTCAAAGCCTCTTTGTCAAAATTTGCTAAACTCTGCCGAAAACCTGCCAGTTAAAATCATATTTGCTTACTCCTTAGGAGAAATGTGTCTAGTAGGATTGTGTTTTGTTTACATAATCTTGCCGGACTCTCCGATATTTATCATGGAGTAAGCAGGTTCCTGGCAGGACCTTCGGCGTAGTGAAAAACGGAGCGTTCGGCTTTTTTCTCAATGCTTTCGTATTTTCTCAAAATTCAAATAAATGTATTTTTTTGCATAATAAGATCAATAAAACACAAGAAGGAATAAAATATGAAAAAAAACATTTTGTTAGCATTGGGAATTTTAAATTTAACTTTATTAACTAGTGGTTGCATGAGCACATATGTGCCTAATGGCGGTTATGCGGCAGCTTATCCTTCTGTAATTTACACAAATGAAACACACCCCAGTTTTGTTGGTGAAAAAATGGAGAATTTATCCGGTGTTGAAGTTTTAGGAGATGTAAAAGGTTCTGCTTCCGCAAGTAATGTACTTTTAATAATTACTCTTGGAGACAATAGTATTGAAAAAGCAAAAAGTGATGCTTTGAGAAAAGTAGCTGGTGCAGATGATATTATCAATGTTGAAATTGATACTCATACCCACAGTGTTTTAGGACTTTTTACCACTGTAACTACTACAATTAATGGAAAAGCAATCAAATATAAAAAATAATTATTTCTAGAACACAAAAGCACTGTGAGATAAAGCCGACCGTGCTTTTTTATTTTATCGAAAGATATAAACTGGAGACAAATAATAAAAACATCGTCAAAATCTCTGCTCCTTGTAACCTTCTACATTTAAAATCAAATTCAATTTTTAAATGGCAACATATTTTTCAAAACAAAAAAAATAGTTCCGATATAATTATTTTATTTTTTTGGGGGTTCTTGGCTCGTGTATTCGCTGATGCTCCACAATACGAAGCATAATCTCCTGAAATTCGGTTATATAATAAGGAACTGCTTAATTTCCCAGCATTTCTAAATAGGAAATTATTATACTATCAACCTGCGGAAGGGTAAGTTTTGATTTTTGGACAAGCTCTATTGCTTTTCGGACACTATTTACATTACAGCAGAATTCCCCTGCTCCGTCATGGATAAACCGAAAATTGGTGCCGTACTTTTTATACACAATATTTCTTGCATTAAAAACTTTTTCATCATTAATATTCACAAAACCATCAGTTACCCAACTGCTTCGGCTTAAATCCCAAAATTTCTTGGGCAACATTTGAATTTTACGGATATTCAGCATTGCGTTATCAATGAAATCAGTCTTTTTCCGGGGGCTTCCCGGCAAATTACTTACGACGATAATTTTTTCAGTATCTGCTTGAATTAATGACAAAATTTCTGCAAAAACTTCCAAATCAGTTACTTGCATTTGATTTTTAATCAGATGACACTTATCGGCAAAGGGAAATTTCTCCCGAAAATTTCTATCTATGCAACGATTTTCACTTTCGCCGCACAAATAAAATACCTCTATCCCGCCCATAATTATTTCAAGAACTCTTTCAATTTAAGTCCGATGTCGCTATTTTCGATTCTATCCTGCCCCTCTGCGGCAAAGACTTCCTGCTTGAAACCATAAATATAACTGATAACATCTCTGGAACTATTTCCATAGGACTTCCAATAAAAATTACGATTATCCATAGTCTGCAACTCCCCGGTATCTCTGTCGCCGGTAACAATTATAAGCGAATTACTCGGAAAATGTTTCACAAACTCATAAGCAACATTTACCGCTTCATTAAATTCTTCCATCTCGCCAATCACCGCATTGCTCTGGTTTGCGTGGGAATTAATACCGATAAGTCCGCTCTCAACAACCATGACAAAACCATTCTCATTCATCAAAAAATCAATTCCGAACTGCACCAATTCTGCCAATGCCACATCCCCATAACGCGGATGACGATTATATTCCATTCTGCGTGGTACAGTTGCTAAAATTTTCTCGCCCTCGGCGATATTAAGTTCATTAATATTTTTCAGATTTCGCAAAATGGTATACCCCTGCTCTTCTGCCAAGTCGTAGAGTCGTTTTTTATTTGCTATTGTGTGGTTCAGCAACACCCCCCCGGCAATAAAATCATAATCCGCCTTGATCAAATTGTACCCCAAAGTGTAATAATCTTTCTGCATTTTTGTATGGCTAAAAAATGCCGCCAAAGTCACATTATTCAAATTACTACTGCTGATAAGACCGACCTTGCGATTATTTTTTTTCGCCAATTCGGCGATATTCTCAACCACATTACCGTCTGAATCAAGTCCGATGAAGCCGTTATTAGTTTTAACTCCACATGCAATTGCAGTCGCTCCCGCCGCCGCATCGGTAATTTCCTTATTGGCAGAGTGAGTTTTGGTATGCAGCTGTACCGGGAATTCAAGAAAATCAACCTTTGCGAAACTGTCTTGTTGCTGCATGCGATACTGGGTCATAATCGGATGATTTTTGCCCATGCCGTTACCGATAAAAACAAAGATATATTTCGGCACAGTGGCTTCCTCAACAGGCTCGGCAAAATCCAAATCCTCGCTATGCAAAATCACGACCATGCAAAAAGCAATTAAAATTGTTAACAGTTTCTTGAACATCTTATTACTTAAACTCTCTCCCGAAACGCAGTTTTGCCGCCTCTTCCAAACTGTCACGAACTGACGGGTGGGCAACCGAAATTAATAATTTCGCTCTTTCGGGCAAACTTTTTCCATACAAGTCAACTCTGCCGAATTCAGTCACAAAATGGTGAATCATGCTTCTGGGGGTAACCACCCCTGCGCCCTTTGCCAAAGTCGGCACAATCTTACTTACACCTTTATTAGTAAGCGAACTCATAGCAATTACCGAACGACCGCCTTTTGAGCGGTTTGCGCCATAAACGAAGTCCAATTGCCCCCCGACTCCGGAGTAAATTGTTTCGCCAATAGAGTCCGCGCAAACCTGCCCGGTCAAGTCGATCTCAATTGCAGAATTAATTGCAACAACATTATCATTTTTAGCGATAATAAAAGGGTCGTTAGTGTACGCCGCTTCTTTCATCAGAACCAATGGATTGTCATGCACAAATTTATGCAGATTATGTGACCCCATAAGGAAACTTGCAACCAATTTCCCCTGGTCAATCTGTTTAGCACTGCCGTCAATAATCCCTTTGGCAACCAACGGGATCACGCCGTCAGAAAACATTTCAGAATGGATTCCCAAGTGGTTATGATTCTCCAAGCAGGACAAAATAGCATTAGGAATCGAACCAATCCCCATTTGCAGGCAGTCGCCGTCATTGATAAGTTCGGCACAATGCGCACCGATAACTCTGTCAATTTCACTCGGCGCTGGATAGATAACCTCACTTACTTCACGGTCATTCTCTACATACATGTCAATCATGTGAAAAGGAATCAAGGCATCGCCGAAAGTTCTCGGCACATGTTTATTAATTACCGCCACCACCTTTTTGGCAGACAAAACCGCCGCCAATGTCATATCCACCGAGAGTCCTAATGACACATAACCATGCTCGTCAGGCGGAGAAATTGCAATAAATGCCACCGAAAGTTCAGTTTCTTTGTTGCGAAAAAACGCTGGAGTTTCGTTAAATGCCAAAGGAATGTACTCTGCCAAACCTGCTTTAACATCTTTTCTGATATGGTCACCAACGAAAAATGCTTTCGTATTAAAAATACCCTTATATTCTTCGCTTGAATAACGCATTTTGGTCAATAACAAAGTCTGGAAAATACTAACATCCCGCAAGTTTGCTTCTTTGGCATAATCGCACAATTCTTCGATAAAAATTTCAGGTGTACAAGCAAAGCAGCTGAAATAAATATTATCATGCGATTTAACAATGCTAACTGCTTCTCGTGCAGTAACTTGAATCGGCGTTTTCCTCATAATTTTACTTCTCCTTGTTTTAAAGTCTATGTAATCACAGTATTATATCACCAAAACAACAAAAATGCAAGTACAAACAAGAATATTTTAAGTAAAAAAACTCCTCAATTTTAGATTTTTTTTAAATTATATTCAACCTACAAAAATTTTCATCCGCAAAATCACATGAATTTATAAATTTTTACTTGAAAAATACAAAATCAGGTTTATGTTATTTAATGGAAATTAAATAAGGTGATTAATGGATAACGATTCTTTAAATTTAGTACCGACAACAGTCAGAGGAGAAATTCGACGGGTGATTTTCGAAACCACCGACGGTTCTTACTCTGTCTTGCGTCTTTTGGATGATAATGAGCGTGAAATCACCATTGTCGGCTCAATTGCCTCCCCGGTCGAGGGACAAACGATTGAAGCAACCGGCAATTGGGAGAAACACTCTGAATATGGTCGGCAATTGCGAGTTCACAATTACCGCTACACTCTTCCTGTAACCAAGAATGGTCTTATTAGATTTCTCTCGTCAGGTGCAATCAATGGCGTTGGGAAAACCCTCGCCGAGGCAATCGTCAACTACTTCGGCGAGCGAACAATTTGGGTACTGAACAACTCTCCGAGAGAACTGCTTAATGTTCCGAAAATCGGCAAAAAAAAGGCAACTGCAATTGCTGAATCCTGGGCTCAATCGTCTACCAGAAGAGAGGTTTTTATATTCCTGCACGGCTTGGGAATTACTCCCGGCTACTGCAATAAATTATTCAAAAAATATGGCGAAGACGCCGTAAATGTCATTAAACAAAACCCCTATCGCCTCGCAGAAGAAGTTGACGGAATCGGCTTTAAACGCGCCGATGAAATCGCTATCGAAATGGGAATTGCTCCAACTGCCATAGAACGAATGACTGCGGCGGCTATTTACTGCGTCAATCAGACCATCTCATCAGGTCATGTCGGTTATCCGGAGAATTTACTGCTTGATGAGATGAAAAAACTTCTCAATCAGGACACTTCACTTTTGACCGCCGGAATCGAGAGTGCCATCAAACGCAAACTTTTGGTCCGTCGGGATAACTTAATTTACTCACCATTGCTTGCTTTCGCAGAAACTGCACTCCCGAAGCATGTCAAACGGCTTGCTTCCGTTGCTAAATTTGCCGGCGAAAAATGCAAATATGCCAAAGCAGAAAAAAATTCTATAACTTTCTGTGATGCCCAAATGGCGGCAGTCGAAAGAATTACCCGCCAGCCTTTAACCATTATTACTGGGGGACCCGGTGTCGGTAAAACAACCGTGGTTAGAGAAATTGTGCGCCGTGCCTCCGATGTCGGGCTTCGAATTGCCCTTGCAGCTCCGACCGGCAGAGCGGCAAAAAGACTTGCAGAATCAACCTCAATGGCAGCAAAAACCATTCACAGACTTCTGCAATACGACGGAGCAAGCGGCCAATTTGTTCACAATGAAGGCAATCAATTAAAGTATGATTTGATTGTGATTGACGAAGTTTCTATGCTGGACTTGCTTTTGGCTTTGGCACTTTTTCGGGCAATTCCGAGCGGAACATCGGTTGTATTAGTGGGAGATAGCGACCAATTGCCCTCTGTCGGGGCAGGAACGGTTTTAGCAGACTTTATCAGTTGCGACCGTTATTTCCTCACCACCTCGCTGACTCAAATTTTCCGTCAAGGCAAAGACAGTGAAATCATCACCAACAGCCACTTGGTAAATCGCGGTCAACGCCTGAATATCAGTATCAAAAAAGATAATGAACTCGGTGATTTTTATTGGATTCAACAATCGGATATGTCAAAAATTCAATCAATTCTCGAACGGTTGATTTTAGATAGAATACCCGATTGCTTCCATTTTGATATAGAAAAAGACATTCAAATCCTAACTCCAATGAACCGTGGAAACGGCGGTTCAATCGCCCTGAATGAGTTTTTACAAGGAATTTTAAACGGCAAGGAAACTCGCCAATTCCAGTACGGAGAGCGAATTTTTAAACTTAATGACAAAGTCATACAGAACTCCAATAACTATGACAAAAATGTCTTTAATGGCGACCTCGGGAGAATAACTTATATAAATTCCCAACTGAAAAAATTCCATGTAACATTTGACGACGGAGTGAAAGTTGAATATAATTTCGATGAGGCTGACCAACTCACTATGGCTTATGCTATTACCATTCACAAGTCACAGGGCAGTGAGTTCAAAGTAGTAATCATGCTGCTTCTGCCTCAACACTATGTCATGCTGAAAAGAAATCTTCTCTATACCGGCATGACCCGTGCGAAAAAACTTTTAGTTCTTATCGGAAATAATCAGACTGTAAACCACGCAATCCGTAATTCACAAACAGAAGTCCGTTACAGCAATCTTGCCAAATATTTAAATAGCGATCTACTGTAAAACTTTTGCCAAATATTCAGCGGAGAGTTTCGGCATTAAGCGATCCAGATGATATTTTTTTCCTTTGAAACGCATTTTACCAATAGAAATTTCCTGGAATTTTCCCTCTTTTTCCATTATGAGCAACTTAAATTCCACTAATTTTTCACAATCATAATTATCCAGAATTGCATTTAAAGCACTGTATGCGGAGTAATTTTCACGAACGAGGTCAACTTTTAAAACTTTGGCATTTTCGGGCAAAGAACTTAAATAGTTTAAGTCTATTCCTCGTTCACAAGGCAATTTATAGCGTGATAGCAAATACTTCGCCAAATCGGGAATCATCGCTTCTACATCCTCATTATCATAGTTTAAAGCCATATACAACGGCTCATTTTTGATTTTAATAGTTTCGCCGATCGGACTTTGATTAACCTTGGTCACATCGACAATTCTATGTCCCATATTCATATTTGGGAAAAGGATAACAGCGATAACAACTACTAAGAGAATAACCTTCTGTAATTTCGAAAAATTCTTACCATCCTTTTTAAGCAAAACTCCGTCATTCGCACGCAGAGCAAACACCCAGAAGCAATACAAAACCGCTCCGTCCAAAAAGAAATGCACTATCAAATTTCCGTCATGACTATTCAAATTAAACGCACAAAGCAGCATAAAAATCCAAGTAATCATCAAACACTTACGGGCTTTCAACCCATCTGTTTTTAACTTTTTTGCCGCCGCATATTGGATAACAGCCGCCGCAATCAAAATAACGGTGCAAAAAAGTTCTGCTCCGCCATACAGCGAAAGACTTACTACATCATTCGCACCGACTTTTAAAAGATTCAGCATCCAATAAGATAAAAAGGCAAATCCCCATGCACAAAGAAGAATTATCGGCAGACAAATTGCCACAACCCGACTGATAATACTTGCGATTTTCAAGGGGCGATCTTTTAATTTTTCGGCAGGAGATTGCAATTTGAGTTTGCGTTCACACAGGTCATAGAGGAAGTGATACACACCCCAAGTGCCGAAGCCGACAATTCCTAAAATTGCCACCCCCTGAATAATTGAAATTATCAACAATAATATCTTCACTTCCTGCTCCCCTTATAATTTTCTATAAATATTATAACTTGCTTTTCACTTTTTGCAAACTAAAAAAGCATACTGCTATCAGTAATTTATCTCAAAGAATCAATCAATTCAATTGTTCTGTCAGTTGCGCCGGCATTAAGCATAATCTCGTTGAATGCTTTTTCGCCCAAACTTAACCGCAACTCGTCATCACAAAGAAGTTTATGCAGCAACCCGAACAACTCTTCATCACGCTCAACTGTCGCCACACCGTCAGCTTCTTGCAAAATTTCCAACAAATAGCGGAAATTTTTCAAAACGCTGCCGCAAACAATTGCTTTTTTGAGCAAAGCAGGCTCGATTAAATTATGTCCCTCATCATGACCTGCAAGCGATTTACCCATAATCACAATGTCGGCGATATTGATAAATTGAAGCATCTCTCCAGTGGTATCCGCCAATAGCACATCAGAAGTAATAAACGGTCCCTCACCCTGCAAAATACTTTTACGCAAAAAAGACAACTTTTTATTTTCCAAAACCTCGACAATTCGATCGCCTCTCTCCGCATGTCTGGGGATAAGAACGAGTTTCAAATCCTTATGAGTCTTTTTCAACTCTGCATAAGTTGAAGCAATCAAATCTTCTTCGCCTTCATGGGTACTTGCGCCCAAAATAATTTTGCCATAATTCGAACCGAAGTAATCACTCAATTTAACTTGCTTCAAATTTTCCGGAACCTTTTGGTCAAACTTCATATTACCTGAAACTTTGACATTATCGGTGTATGAAAGTTTTCTGAATCGCTCACCATCCATTTCGCTCTGGGCGGAAATAAAGTCGAATTGAGATAGCAATTTACCAAAAAATCTTCTCAATTTATAATATCCCTTGCAGGAATGGTCTGACATTCTGGCATTAAGCAAACCGAGTTTAACATTGCGTTTTTTCGCCTCATAAATCATATTCGGCCACAATTCGGTTTCCAAAATCAGCAACATTTCAGGCTGCAGCACATCAAAAGTTTTTTTAACTGCATATTTAAAATCAATAGGAGCGAAAATTACATTGGTCATATCATCTTTTTTGTTTCTGACCAACTCTTGTCCGGTGGTAGTAGTAGTTGAAATCACCACTTTTTTGTCGGGATAGACCTTGTGGAATTCCTTAACCAGCGAGAGAGCAATCATGCTTTCGCCGACACTAACGGCATGAATCCAAATCGTATTCTGCCAATCTTTCAATTCTGCGATACGGTCTTCTCCGAATCTGCCGAAGCGTTCAGCATAAGTTTTTTTGTATCCGGGGCGATTTTTTAATTTATAAATCAAGCCCGGCAGAAAAAACAAAAATCCGACCCACAAAAAAAGGTTATAGAAAAAAAGCATAATAAATCTCACTCTTTTTATTTATCAAAACTATTCAGGACTTACCGTTAACCGATAAGCCCTGAGGCACATTATTAATTTTGTGAAGTATAATTCGGTGCATCTTTGAGCAATGTCACATCGTGCGGATGTGCTTCACGCAATCCTGCTGCACTCACGCGAACCAACTTCGCCACTTTTTGGAGTTCTTCCACGGTTCTTGCTCCGCAATAACCGAGAGAATAACGCAAACCGCCGGTCAATTGGATAATAACATTTTCCAGAGGACCACGGAAAGGCACCATGCCTTCAATTCCCTGCGGAACAAGTTTATTATCTGTATCAACATCAGACTGTCCGTAGCGTTCACGGCTTCCCTTACCGGTTTTCATTGCTTCGAGCGAACCCATGCCGCGGTAGATAACATAAGTTCTACCGTTATGGAGAATGGTTTCTCCCGGACATTCAGTAGTACCTGCCAAAGCAGAACCCATCATGATACTGTCCGCACCGACAGCGATTGCTTGTGCCAAATCGCCAGACTGCTTGATACCGCCGTCAGCGATAATCGGCACATCACTT
>JAZRSP010000479.1:0-2444 GCA_045651565.1 Victivallaceae bacterium
TTCCACATTAAAGTTTTCTGTTTCAACTCTAATTTAGCACATCAAAACAACATTTGCAACTCTCCTGTTAAACTTTTTCCGGTTCTTACCGAAGTTTGCAAGTACCCGCATTTATATACGCAAGTTTCGTGCCAATTCTAAAACCCGGTAAATTCACGCTGAAGAAAAGCAAAAAAATAACCGCAACTATTCAAAGCGTGAATGGTTGCGGTCAAAGTTTGACAATGCGTTATCGAATGACCAAGCGGATTTATTGTTCTTCAGATTCAGCACCGGAAACGGAATTTTTTATCTCCAAGATAATTTGCTGCTGTTCTTTGGTAAATTTGGTTATATTGCACTTGTCTGCAAATTGTGGGTGATACACGATCAACTCAAGAAAAGTTTCAAAATCGAAATCTTCAAAACAGTTGCACTTCCCGGCAAACTGCGGTTGCCATATCAACAGTATTCTCCAGTGCCTGCAGTCTAACTCATTCCATTTGTTGCACTTGTTGGCAAACTGCGGTTGTTCCGACAATAGCATACTCCAGTTTGTAAGGCTGAATTCATCCCATTTATCACACTTGCCCGCAAACTGCGGCTGTTCACGCAATAAAGCAATCCAGCTCTGGGCTTCGAATTCGTCCCATATATCGCATTTATCTGCAAGGTACGGGTATTTTGCCAATACCCTTGCCAAATCTGTACCGGCGACATTTTGCCATTTCTTAAATTTATCTGCAAGCAAGGGAATAAGCTTCGGATTACACAGCAAAAAATTAACAGATATTTGTCTGAAATTGCATTTATTAAGCAGTTGAGGTTGAGATGTCAATATATCAACTGGTATTTTTTTACGGCATTTTTCGGCAAATTGCGGCTGTGTCCACAGGAGACGCTGCCAATCAAAACTATGGATCTTATCCCATTTGTCACATTTATCCGCAAATTGAGGTTGTTCACTCAATAAAGCTGCCCAGTCTGCGCCGTCGAACTCTTGCCATTTATCGCACTTGTCAGCAAACTGTGGTTGTGAACTTAATAACCAGCACCAATCATTATCATCGAATTCCTGCCATTTATCACACTTATCAGCGAACTGTGGTTGGTGCTTCAATAATACTGCCCAAGCCATACCGTTGAAAAATTGCAAGTTGCACCTATTCACAAATTGAGGTTGATCACTCAATAATGTTGCCCAATCTTCGCTGCTTAAATCCTGCCACTTGCTGAAACGGTCTGCAAATTGAGGATGATGTTGCAAAACTTGGACCCAATATTGAATTTTATAATCAATTTTCTGTGGAGCGTCAGTACTGAAATTTTTGTAGAATGCTTCATATTGCTCTATAAATTGCGGTTGTTCCCGCAATAATTCAGACCAGTGATAACCGAAGTCCCAATTTTTACATTTATCAGCAAATTGCGGTTGTTTTTTTAATAAATGTGGATAAAAAATCGCTTCCCATTTATCACACTTATCCGCGAACTGCGGTTGTTCCTCCAATAAATACTCCCACGTACCGGCATCGAATTCGCTCCATTTATCACACTTATCCGCAAACTGCGGTTGCGACCTTAATAATGTACTCCAATTTAAGTTATCGAACTCTTGCCATTTATCACACTTGTCTGCAAACTGCGGTTGCTTTGCTAACAAGCTATCCCAAAAACAAGGGGAAAAAACAAGCCAAAGATATTTATTGATCTTATCCGCGAACTGCGGTTGGCTGCACAGCAATTGCATCCAGTGGCCACACAAGAATTTTTGCCATTTGTCGCATTTATCCGCGAACTGCGGTTGGCTGCACAGCAATTCTATCCAGTGGCGACACAAGAATTTTTGCCATTTGTTGCATTTATCCGCGAACTGCGGAAATTCTTGCAAAAGCTCTATCCAGCTATTTATATCCAATATTTGCCAATTTACATTATTGACATTTTCAGAGCGGATATTATCCATAATTTCTTCGAAAGATTGCATTATTTTTTTGTCCATTCTGAATTTATTGTTAATGCTTTTTTTCCAGCCCCAAAAAAAGCATACATTACTCTTGCGTGCTATCGAAGGTACTTGCAAACCCGGAAGAACACAGCAAGGAAATGTATGCTCCATTTGCATTGGAACACACTTCCTGTACTGCCGTTCCTCCCATTTCCAAAGGTTGCAAGTTTTTCGATGGCGGCGGCGGAAATTTTTTCAATTCAAATTGTCAAATGCTTTTTCTGTGCCTGAAATAACCTTCCTCATTAAAGTTTTTTGTTTCAACTCTAATGTAGCACAGCAAAACAACATTTGCAACTCTCTTTGTAAACTTTTCCGGTTCTTACCGAAGTTTGCAAATACCCGCATTTATATAAGCAAGTTTCGTGCCAATTCTAAAACCCGGTAAATTCACGCTGAAAAAAAGCAAAAAAATAACCGCTGTGTTTCAAAAAATGAATAACAGCGGTAAAAAATG
>JAZRSP010000480.1:0-6129 GCA_045651565.1 Victivallaceae bacterium
GTTTTTCAGCCCGTTCCAGCCTCAGATCGCATGGGGGGGGTGGGGCCTGTACTCACCGTGTTCTCTGCTGGTGTATCCTGTACACTGTTGTCTTCAGATTTTGGAATTATAGTTTCTGACTCGCGGCTCCAGCGGGCACAATAAGATACCTTCTCCGGATCTCTAACTTCACAAGGTGTAAAGTAGCACAGCAATGAATTATCGTAAGAAAAGCATGTGGTACGCAATTTCTCACCAAACCAACGTTTTGCTTCAGCAAGACCGCTCCAGTCTTTCGCAATATGACATACTTCATGCTGATTGGGTTTATTTTCCAGGCTGTTTCCTTTGTTAAAGAAATCCCACAGGATTTTCTTCATTTCTGCCTCATTTACCTCAAAGGAAGCCTCCCCAATAACCAATGCTTTTCTTTCTATAATTTCACGCAACAACTTATTCCCATAGTCTGGATCTGGGTCTGTCCAGGAGGCACAGATGCTTCTGAGTCCGCACTCGACTTCCGTTTTCGATCTACCTTCAATTTGTGCGGGAAATTCAAAAAGCAATTTTACTTTAAGACCTCTTACCCGAGTAAAATCCCTTATTTTAGACATCCCATCTTGTAAATAAACATGATAACAGTTTTCTTCCAACTCTAACCCAAGACCGGATACAGGCTTATCCATAGGCTCAAATTCGAATAGTTTTTTACGTAAGCTTTCACACCACCCAGGTTCATTTTTATTCAAAAAATGATAATCGTTTTTATCTGTTGGAGCAGTACATAGATAAATTTTGAAACGGCCTGTTTCATCCAACTCTTTTAAAGGTATGTTTGTTGTGTTTTGAATATTCATAGTTTCCTCATCATTTTGAGATTGCTGCTCTGCATCATATTTGATAAATTCAGGGAGAAATTCGTCATGGGAAATTGATTTCCAATCAATTTTGTATGCAGAAAACATACAAAATTTAGAACAGTTTTCTTTGTCAGGATTAACTAACAGGATATTCTGCTCAAACAAGGGAAGGTTATTTTGCAAAAAACTTGCCAATTCACTTTTGAAAATCTTTGCATCATTTTTCAATGATCCCAGTACTTCTGCACCATTCTCTTTCAGCCAAGCTGCAATTGTATTATCAAAATTGTCTGATACAAAAAAACCTGATTTATTATGTGTATCTTCCTGAATCGCAGAAAATAAAAGTTGTTTGAATTCGATGTTGCTACTCAACATTCCGGCGGTTAGAAATCTGATGTTTTGCTCTTCTTCAGCCGGACAAACAAACGCAAAGGTATTATTGATAGGTGTACCTACGATATCAGTTCTTCCAGCATCCAGACCACCGATCAATAAATAATATTCGCCGTCCTGAAAAAAGATAGACATCGAAGGTACTCTCTCTGAGAGCTCTCTTACCTTTTGACGTAATAAATGAGTACAATCTCTCTCTTCACCAAAGGACTGTATCCATGTGTAATCCTGATCGTAACCTCTACCGGCACTCTTGACATAGCATTGCATAAATCACCTGTTCAATGGCTGAATGATGGTTGCAGAACAACCTGCTGCAAGTTTTTCGGCAGCGTCAACAAAGTTTTTATCCAACCGCAAAAAAGATGCAATTTTTCCGCGCCAATTATCCAAATGCTGATTTTTGTAATATGAAATTGCAAATAACAGACAATATCTTAAAGGCTGAGCACAATCCCGGGGCATGTATTTACGCTGTTCAGGATCATCTGGAAGAGAAAAAACAGGGGACGGCAATCCCCCGTTATCATCTTTTACAAAATGACTGAAGGTAATAGATCCAGTTGTCTGGATTGGAGAATAAACGACAAGACATTTATCCAAGGTAGAAAAATAATCCAGCAATTGAGAATATTTTTCTCTGACAGTTTCTTCCAGGAGATCTCTATCTACTTTATTTTGCAGATACTTTTCCGATTTTATAGGAACCAGAATAACAGCATGGGGCACATCTGCTACATCAGCCCATGCGGTTTTCAAAGTTGTCAGAATGTGTTCCGGAATATTGCGGAGTTCGTTGTATTGACCATTTTCTTCCATTAAATACGGCGTATCAACTGCAATCAATACAATGTGAGCTTCCTGCAAAAAAGAAATCACTTTTTTATAATCGGAAGAATCCTTATCACTGGTCAACCATCCGCCCGGATAATCCTTGAAAGTGATTTTAGCAAGAGTCTTGCCGTTTTCCTGAGCACGATTCTTAATGGCAAAAGAGTACTCATGTTCTTCGGAATCTCCCAAAATAGCGGAAGATATATTTCCGCCTGCCATAATTACAGATTGGAGTTCCTTGTAATTTTTCAGAAGTACATCCATCGTATATTCATCAGGGGTGATCTTTAACTCCCGCGCAATACTTTCTTGAAGTAAAGATTGCTCAAATCTTTCATACATCGCAGTAAGCATACTGGTCTTACCGGCACGACGCGGACCAAGCATGGCAACCTTGATCTCACATGTATCACCGCTTAAAGTCCCCAATGCGCTGCTTTTCATTTTGTTAATGACCTTGTCAAGCATATTTTATTCGTCCTTTTCATTAAATTTTTTAAATCAAGCGGCAACCTGTGAATGGCTGATTTTTCGCCATTGATTCCAGTTCTTCGTAATTTTTCTTCGCTTCGTCAGATAATTTTTCATAATCTGGCTGTGATTTAACATAATCCCAAAGGATTTTATGCAAAGAACATTCTTCAAACAATTTATCTCTGAACCATTGTGTCGGCCATACTCCCCCAAAGAAAACTTTTACTCTTGCAAAAAAAGAAGCACGGCTAATATATTTTTGCGTTATGATTGCTTCTGCAGTCCACAAACACAATGCCAACAAGGAAGAACTATTACATTGATAATAACGTAATTGCGTATATTTACGATTAACAACAGGTTGAAAACTTATGTGCGTTTTTCCAGATTCCGCATCGTATTCCAGCCCTTCCGCCTTCACACACCCCATTGTAATTACAGGCAAATAAAATGAATTAGCTGGGGTATCGGACTTTTCAAGATAAGTAAAAAGATCTTTATACAGATTTTTTATATCATTGTATAATCTTTCGTTTTTTTCAGGATTGATTGACTGTTTATAACCATTGTATTCATCTGTTTTTGTGTCTAAAATAGCTCCCTCGCATTTGATCGGCAATACGATTACCTCTTTTATGAGGTTATTCGCAGACGGGATTGAGGATTTAATTTTTATAAATTCTGTAATATACTTTGCGTAGGATTCATTCATTGCTTTCATGCACGGTGTGGAATGAGTAATCTGGCTGGGTACATCCACGCACAATATGATAACATCAGCCTTATCAAATACGTCACTGCAGGCCTGCAATTCCTTAAGATCAACATTTTTGTGATTTTCAGGAAGAAAATATGCCCCGGGAAAATCATGAAAAGAAATCGTCGAAGAAATTCCACTCACGCTTAAATCAATATTGTATACAATATGACTTTCAGTGGACCATAGGACATTTACACCTTTTTCCAAAACATCATTTGTTGCAATACTTTTCAATGATTCATATGAAGATTTCAAAGTTTCAATGCAAAAAGCTGCCGCATCTACTTTAGGCGCGCAATGTTTTCTAACATCGGGATCGCCATTTAATTTGTTTATAAAGTTTTCAAGTTCTCCCAGCATGATAGATAAAACACTGGTTTTACCGCAACCTCTGGGCCCGATCATTGCAACATTCAAATTAAGATCACTCATGATATCCTCCTGATATTTTTTTGTTAAATTAAGCGACAAGTTGTTTTAATAAATCAACGAGAGATTTTAAGCCTGCCAAATTCTCTCTCATCTGAAGCATGGAGCGATTAGCCGAATGATTTGGATTGAAAAGTTCTGGCCAAACATCCCCTTTTAAGGTAAAATATAGATTACTCCAATCCTCTTTTACTGCCTTTGTTCGAAGTGTAATATCCACAAAATTCTCAGACATTGCAAAAACGGCTTCATTGGGTTCGGAAGATAATGTTTGCGATAACTCTACAGCCACATCATTCATTGCACGTCTTCCGAGGGCTGACAAAGCCTCTTGAATTGCTTCTGCCGAGGAAAAATCAACTTGATCGATGACCTTCCTATATCCAGAAATTCTTACAGGATCAAGCTTTGCACTCACTTTATGCGCCATAAATCCAGAAAATGAAAGCTTAAATTTTGCATAAACATCCAGTTGCTCTGCCAAAATAGGTGCTTTCACAGTTCGTGCAAACTTTGCAAGGGTTGCAAAAAATTCTGATCCATGTTTATCATCCAATTCTTTTATGTTGCCCAAACGACCCGCTTCGGGATCCCTGAAGACATTCTCCAATTTTATTTTTGCCTCCTCTACGATTTGCTGGCAGTTGGTATCCATAGCGGCAAAAAGGCTGATGATGTAACAACGCAAATGACTCATCAAGTTAAAAAATGCCGCACCTCCTTGCCCCGAATTATTAAACATTTCATTTTGAATGGCATTAATTGTAAGGAAATCCGGTGTATTTTCCTCGTTTTTATAATTGCGGACTATTTGCTTTAATGTTTCTGTGAATACATTGCCCTGCGGAACATTATTTTCAGCATCTATATGAGCTGCAATATCAATGCCGCGAGAGGGCATCATGCCCTCCAACGCCATTGATAAATGACTTGAAAGTCTGGGTACCAACTGTTCAAACTCATGGAGAAAGGGTTTATAGTCAGTAGGATCATTCGTCCGCAAGAAACCAAGTTCGCTGTCGATATCAGCCAACAATTCTTCCACATCTTTACCGATTCCGGCAAGAATTTCTTTTGCAGCAGCAACCTGCAATGCGTCCAATCGCGGAAATTCATCTGCCAGATAGGTGAGCATGGGATCCAAAACTTTTTCCTGCACCGCCTGCGGATCTTTTGCGTTTACAGGGATGTAATCAGCCGCTGGAATTTCACCATTGTCATAATGACTACGATACAGGCGGTTATTTTTGTCGTCTGTTGAGTCCCATTCCGTTGTGCCATCAGTACGCAGGCATATGCCCTGATTTACAATGCAAAAAGCGCGTCTTTCCAATTTTTTATCAAGCAAAGGCATGTGTTTTCTGAAATCACTGCACAACCGTGCATCAACAGCAGTAAACCCCTTTGCATTTGGGCAGCCGAACAACAAGACAAAATCGGCAGAATTCTTCAAGACATCTATTAATATATCTCGATCCCGATCTTCTGTACTCGTATCCATTCCCGGAGTATCAATAACAGATATCTGACCAACATCATCTACAGGAAATTTACAGAAAATTTCTACTTTTTTTACTGCAAGATTGCTTGCGCGAGCCTGGACAATATCATTCTCTTGGCTGTAAGTTACAAATTGTCCGATTTCATCCAGATTTTCTACTTTGACGTATGTTCTTGATCTTTGAAAAACATTTTCGTTTATTGCATCAATGTTATCACGATACAATTTTAACTCACCATAAATCTGTTTTTCCTGCGTATCCTCCGGGCATTCACGTTGGTCAAAATCGCTTTTGAAGCCCTCGATTGATGTCAAATATGCCGTATCCCAGTGCAGTTTTTCATAACTGTTTTTTATATTATTTATGAATTCATCTTTACTATAATAACGGACAATTGCATACCCTTGGTCATCATCAATATGAGAGATTATTGATTGCGTGGATGTACAGGCACCACTTACCTGTGTCGGAATCTGCATATCAGTCAAACCAGTAAAACTTTGAAGAAATGTCGATTTTCCGATACGCGCTGATCCTATAATTGCAATGGTGATGGTATTACGATTGAAACGCTGGTAAACCATTTCCAGCAATTGCCTTTGATCGGATATGTTTTTGGAAATATTGGCAATTGAACTTATAAAAGAACTCTGCTTTGCAGCATCCAATTGACCGGATATTTCAGGATTTTCAAGATGTCTTCTGCAATCTTCCAACCTGTTGCTTACATTTATCAACCACTCGGTATATTCCCTGAATGATTCACTATTACGTTTGCGTTGGTCAACGATGGCTTTAATTTTTCCTTTTCTTCCGGACATGATTTGTTCTCCCGTAATTATCTTTATTTATTTGTAAAATAGCTGATTGAATCCACAAAAACTTGATCCAATAA
>JAZRSP010000481.1:0-4599 GCA_045651565.1 Victivallaceae bacterium
ATCTGATAGATAAGAAGATACTTGTTGCAAACGGTGCTAATCGCAATCGAACCTACAGTATAAACAGTCTTAACGGTAACGACAATTCTGATGAGTAAACAAAACAAAACTCAGAAACGAAAAGCAAAGCTCAAGGCGAAAAAACAACAGGCGATCCATAATCAGCAATCGCTGACGGAACGCTTATCCATTGCTTTGGAAAAACTTTGTGAACCTGTTTTGCCGGAATATATTGATGACTCCAGAGGTCCGGATCTTACCGGACGGAGCATTGTCTGGCAAATGGGAATGATTGCTTGGAATATCCATGTTACCGGGCGGCAGGAGCTTGCCGACTGTGCTTTTGCCGGGAGCAACCTTGATGCGGAACAGCAGAAGATGGTTCGGAAAGAGATTGCCGGACTTGTTCAGCGAAAAATTGAACTTTATCCCCGGCAAATGACCGCGATCCGTGATGTTTCTGCAACGCTTGTAAACGGCTCTCCACGGGCGAAAGCCAGACCGGGGGACACTTTCCCCGAACTGCAAACAAAGCCCTCCAGCAAGCCCGAAAACCCCCTTTGTGCCGAAGACATCGCCGCCCTGCGTAAAGAGATGAAACTCACGCAGGTCAAGTTTGCAGAACTCTTTAGCGTTACCGCCAGAAAAGTTTCCGAATGGGAACACGGCAAATCTGTTCCGGATGCTTCTATTCAAGCCAAAATTCGTAATTTGCAAAAGGAAATCGCCAATGGATGATTTCAAGAGCAAATCGGATTCAGAATGGGCAACAATGACTCGGATGGAAAAGCAACAGGAGCTTTTTCGCCGTCAGAAGGACTTGTTGGACACATTCCTTGCAACCGGTGCAATCAGTCAGGCACAGCACGACAAAAGCCTGAATTGCCTGATTGAGAAGATGGGAGGGGAAGATTTGCAATATGACTGAATTGATCAAAAGAAATCTCCAGACAACCGGAGTGTTTTTCAAATCAATACTGATTGCGGCTTTCGTCTTGAGTGCGTGCAGCAATATTTGTGCCGATGAAAACAAGCCATCGGGCAGGCAGGAAATTGAAGATCTTTATTCATACGCCTTTTCTGCTCCTTGGACACCTATACAACTTTCCTGCACGCCTTTTTCCCTGTTTTGTAACCGGGCAGATGTTTATGGAATCAACATCGGATTATTGCTTGGAACTTTTCCAAATAATGTTTACGGCATAAGTTATGTCGGTCTTGTCAATATGGTCTGGAAAAATCATTGCGGTATATCATTATCAGGAATATATATGGTCATGGGCAAAAACTATGGCATTTCCATTGCTCCGCTAAATATGGTTGATGAAAACAATGCTCTTATGCTTGGGGTATGCAATTTTGGTTCCATAACCGATACGACGGGCAACGGCGTTCAAATCGGTTTGGTCAATCATGCCGAAAGCGGTTTTCAAATCGGTCTGATCAATTATAATAAAAACGCATATATACCATGGATGCCGTTATTCAATTTCAGTTTTAAGCGGGAGGAAAAATGAGTATGTCAGAACAAATCCCATTGCGGAAAGCTGGATTATTGGTGCTGGCAACTCTCCTGTTCCCATTACTTTGTTTGTCTGTTGAGCTGATACCGGGGATCGACCGTTCTTCGGATTCGTATTATATGGTGCTGCTTGCAATCGCACAAATGTGTTACCTTATGTACTGCCTTTTTGTTCTTGTCCGGGGCACTACCCAAGTTATTTGGCGACTTCCTTGCAGAAAAACATTCCGTGTGCTGCTGTTTGCAGCATGGGTGACTTTGTATCCGGCGCTGTGCTGGGTAACTTGCGCGGTGTATATTTTGCTGCACAGAAAGTTGGCATTATGAAAAAACGTATTTTGATTATTATCTTGCTATTGTTTCTTTCGTGTTTCGGATGGGCGATTTTTGCGTTATTAAGCCATGCCAGGAAACTCTGTGCAATGGAGGACTGTATCAATATTTGTTATGACATCGTCCGGAAATACGATGAAGACCTTGCAAAATCTCCCGATGGAGAGATCAATATTGAAGGGTATTATAAGGCAATGCCGGTGCAGAAAAAAATGCGGCAGTCCTGGGGAAAACATATCATCCAATTTGTAAAAAACGGCAATACAGTAACCTTCACGATCACCCGGAAGGAAGAAAAATCATTCAATTACCAAATGAAATGGGAGGTCGGTCTATGAATAATAAGCAGCTCCTCGGACCCAAATTGACATTGTGGATTTTCAGTCTGCTGCCTTTTATTCTTTTTGGCAGCGGTCTTATCTCCGGTTCCAGTATTCTTGGGGTATTGGTTTATGCCTCTCTTATTCTTTTTTGGGGATATTTTCTGTTTTATCAACTGAAAATCAAAAAACAGAAACTCTGGGTTGCTCTCTTACAAACCGCAGGAGTAATTATTTTATTCATCGCTTTGCTTGTGGTATTTCTGATTTTGTGGACGATCAATGTCGGTTTTCCGCTGGATGGCGTTCAGTAGTCCCCGCTTGTAGAAAGAAATATTGTTGCGGAACTTACTGTTTTTCGCTTTTCCGTTTTGCTGTAAAAATTTTCCAAATCAGAAATATAACAAAAGATACCGCAAAAGCGATAAGATAATGAATAGGCAGACTGATGGGCGACCACATAATGATTTCCCAAGCATTTTTTGCCCACAGGCAAGGCAGATACTGAACTGCACACGCAAGCAAAACACTCAACAACGCGATCCGCCAATGCAGCAGTCCGGTTATCAGCAAAACAGCAACATAAAAGATAAAAATCATTTTTTACTCCGTTTTTTGTGGGATGACTGTGCATCTTTCAGATTTTGCTTTGAATGTACTTTACTGCATCCTGCAAGGTGAACTCCAGAAAGAATTTTTGGACATCACTGTCGGGAATTTTGATTTTGAAGTGTTCCTCCAACCCCATAACAAATTCCATATCTTCCAGAGAGTCACCATCCCAGAAATCCATCAACGCCATCGGGTCATTGGGGTAAACCATCATCTCTTCCGGACGCCCCATTTGTGCAATGACGATCTGACGGATCGCCCATGCGATTTCGGCCTCTTCTCCGGTCGGCCAATAAGAAACAAATAAAACCTTATCAAAGAGAGGCCGGCAGATGCCATTGCTCAAATATGTCTCGACCTTGCCTGTGTCAAGTGGCTGTAAATCGCCCTTTTCTCTTTTAAATAACTTTTTGATTTCCTCCGGCAATTCCGGCGGGGTATTTCTGCCGAACTCTTCCGCGCGGCTTTCCGGCATCCGCAAATTTACAGATTCCCGGACAAATTCACCGAAGGTACGGGCATTGGTGTGTAAAAGCGATGGGGTTCTTACTGCGGTTTCTCCGGGGATAAAAGCAAGAAGTTCATCTTCCGGATAGATCAGGTGTTTGACTTGCCACTCCTGCAAAAAAGCAAGAGCATACCTGGCTTCCAATGCGTTGGAGAAATGCCGGGCAAGATAATGGCATTGACCGTTATCTTGCCAATCAAATGCCGGACGCCTGACCAGCTCCGGAGAACGGTTGTTGTCTATCTGCTTTATTTTTGACAAAATAGACAAACGGCATAACAAAATCACGCCAAGCGGCAGAATGGAAATCAATAAAAACAACAGAGTTACTTGCCAGAAACTGACGCACCCGGATAATCCGCCGATAATGGTGATCGCGATTGCAAGACTCCGGCAGGATTCAAGATGCTTTTGATTTTTCGCAAGATCGCTTACAATCGTGTTGAGCTGTGCTTTTTTATTTACACTCTGTAATGGAATACCCTCAAAGTGCAGTTGTCCAAGTTCAAACAATCCGGCAGGGAAAGCGTAAGTAACAGAAAACGCAGGAATACTTTTTTTGCGGCGGAGATAAAACAAGGCAAATACAAGCATGCCAACCACCCATAAGCCGGAGCCGATCACCCCCCAACGCGGAATTGAGCCGATCAGACACCAGATTATCAAAAGAAACAATATCCCGTTGTTATTCATTGGGTGCATTTGACTTTATTTCTTTCTGCTTTATTACAGTTAAAGGGTAATGACATTCAGTTATGCTCCTTTTTCAATACGGCGCAGTCAATGCTTCAAATTTCATGTCGTTGAAATCATACAATAATTGCTTTGCCAATTGTTTTTTGCGCAAGTCAATGCTGTAAATAGCACCTTTTTCTGCGTAAACGATCCGCTTATGGCGGGCATCAAAATCAGCCCATTCCCAGGATTTGCCGTCAATCAGAGTATTTCTTTCTGCATCCAGTACGGTATGGGTTTCTGCGTATGCTGTATTTTTGCCATAGCCGAATTCTTTGCGCAGAATCAAACCTTGGGGTAATATTTTTTCAAAAATATATTGTTCGCCGGGAATATTGATATATTGCCAGTTGTCACGAAGCAGTCGGAATGGGTAAATGCCGGGACATTCGCCGTTGTTTTCCGTTTCCCATTCGGGAACAGGCGGCTCGGCAAGTTCTTTGAATTTGCGGCTTTGGATATGGTGCAGATGTTCGCCACGAAACATCAATGGTGTATTGATCCATACGGTCTTTTCGTCAATGAATTTGCCGCCGCCATTCCATCCGGAACCGTTGAACCAGAGGTCG